>CAWVSR010000020.1:0-13209 GCA_963932865.1 uncultured Kordia sp.
TTTGCGAAAAACTGAAAATTACTTGACGCTCTAGGAATATCTACTGCTCTAGCCAAGCTCAATGGTTTTCCATTGTCCATAGATTCTGCGTTAACAAATTCTTCAAGATTTTCCTCTATTAAAGATGCGATTTTAGAAAGTATTTTACTTCTTTCATCTATTGTTGTGTTAGACCAAGAAGGAAATGCATCAGCTGCCGCTTGATATGCATCCTCTACATCAGCTTCAGTCGAATTAGGAATTAAGCTGTATACCTTTCCATTTGCAGGATTATAGTTATCTATCCACTGATTGTCGATTGGATTTTTAAATTCACCGTTGATATAATTTAATAGTTTTTTCATAATTAGGTTAATTAATTAAAAATTAACTTCAACTGATTTGCTGTTTCTTTTAAAACATCAGTATAGTTTTGAATTTTTGATTCATTAAATCTTGCTGTTGGTCCAGAGTTGCTTATTGCGGCTATAAATTCGTTATTACGATTAAATACAGGTACTGCAACGCAAATTAATCCAACTTCATTCTCTTCCATATCTAATGCAAATCCATTTTTTTTAATTTTTTCAATCTCTATAATTAATTTAGAGTTATCGGTAATAGTGTTATTAGTGACGGCATATAAATTGGTTTTTTGAATCAAATCTCTATAATTTGGTTCTCCAAAAGCAAGCATTATTTTACCTAATCCTGTGCAGTAAAGTTGTTTTTTTGATCCTATTTGTGTATTTATTTGTAAATCATGTGGACCTTCTACTTTATCTAAAAAATATACTTCTTGGTTTCGATATATCGCTAAATGAGCTGTTTCATCTGCACGTCTTACCAATTCCTCCATGTAAGGTTTAGCCTTGTTTATGAAGTTTTTATTTATGGATACACGTTGTCCTAATTCGAATAGTTTTAAACCTAAGCGATATTTTTCATTTTCAGGATTTTGCTGA
The DNA here is from genome assembly GCA_963932865.1 of uncultured Kordia sp. GTDB lineage: Bacteria > Bacteroidota > Bacteroidia > Flavobacteriales > Flavobacteriaceae. The sequence continues at coordinate 945 of CAWVSR010000020.1, forward strand.
ATTACATCTAAGGCCACCATAGTAGCCAACATTCGATATACAGCACTTTTGTTTGTACTCATTTTATGAGCCAGTTCAGTAACACCTAATTCAGTATTATTTGAAGAGAAACATTCTAAAATTTTGAATGCCTTTTCAACAGAAGTGTTTAATATTTTTTTTTCGTTGGTCATTTTTTCATTAACATTAAAGTTATGCTTTTTTGTAAGCAGTTACTTTAATTTCTATTAATAAGTGTGGATGAGGTAATTGGTGTACAGCAACCGTAGTCCTAGTTGGACCATCGTAATCAAAAAAGGAAGCATATACTTCATTATACCCGCCAAAATCATTCATATTTACCAAAAATGAAGACACGTCAACAACATCTTTTAAGCTTGCACCTTCTTCTTTAAGAATGTCATTAATATTTTCTAACACCGCTTTTGTCTGTGCTTTAATATCTAATTTTGTAGTTCCAAATTCGTCTACTTCAACTCCTTCAAAGGTGTTGTCGGTTTTTCTTGAACTTGTTCCTGATACAAATATAAAATCTCCAACACGTTTTACATGAGGGAATTTACCTCTTGGAGTTGCTTTTCCTGCTACTAACTTTCCTTTATTCATGATATTATTTTTAAACTAATTCTTTTAATTTTTCAACCATTCTATAAACATCTTCAAATGAATTGTACATTGGTACTGGAGCACATCTTATTACATCTGGCTCTCTCCAATCTGTAATAATATGATTGTCTGTTAATTTTTTATGTAAAGCTTTGTCAGCATTTTTAACCTGTACCGATAGTTGACAACCTCTTTCTTTTGGGTTTGTTGGGGATATAATTCTAATACTATCAGAATTTATTTTATTAATCAAGAATTCAAAATATCCTGTAAGTTTTTCTGATTTTTCACGTAAAGCCTCCATACCTACTTCATTAAACATATCTAAAGAAGCTTTAATTGCTGCCATAGAAAGAATAGGTGGATTACTTAATTGATATCCTTCTGCTCCAGGAGTAATGTCTAAATCCTGACGCATATTAAAACGAGTTTCCTTATTATGACTCCACCATCCTGAAAACTTTTTTAACTTCTTATTGTGCGCATGTTTTTCATGAATAAATAAACCTGCTAAACTTCCAGGTCCTGAATTTATGTATTTATAAGTACACCATGCTGCAAAGTCAACTCCTGAGCTATGTAATTCAGGACTAATATTTCCTGCTCCGTGTGCCAAATCAATCCCTACCATGCAGTTTTTAGCGTGACCTATTTCTGCAATTTTTTTGATATCTAAATATTGACCAGTATAGTAATTTACTCCTCCAATTAATAACAAAGCAATTTCGTCACCTTGTTCCTCAAGAATTGTTTCTAAATCCTCCATTCGTAATAATTCCTCTCCTTTTCGAGGTTTCCATTCTACCAAACCCTCTTTTGGATCGAAACCATGAAAATTTAATTGAGATTCTACAGCATAACGATCGGATGGAAATGCATCTGATTCGATTAAAATTTTGAATTTTGTTTTTGTTGGTTGATAAAATGAAACCATTAACAAATGTAAGTTTGTTGTTAATGTGTTCATAATTACAACCTCAATAGGTTTTGCGCCAACAATTTTAGCCATTGAATCTGTTAAGAATTCATGATAAGGCATCCAAGGATTTTTTGCTTCAAAGTGACCTTCAACTCCAAAGTTAGCCCAATCCTCTAATTCTTGGTTGATGTATTCTTTTGTTGATTTAGGTTGTAAGCCTAAAGAATTTCCACACATATAAATCCATTCATTACCTTCTTTGTCTTTAGGAATATGAAATTGATTTCTATAATGAGCTATTTTATCTTGTTTATCAAGATTTTTAGCGAACTCTAAGGTTGATTCGTATGCTGTTGACATTACTTTGATGTTTTAATAATTGAAACGGTGTTTCACAAATATATAAAAATAAAACCAAAACAAAAATTGTTTTGGTTTTATGAATAAGATCTAATGTGATTGTTTAAGTACTTCAGGAAATTTCTTTTTAAACTTGTTTAGTCGTGGTATTGAAATGTTCTGAATATATCTATTATTAGGATGTAATTGTTCATAATTTTGATGGTATTTTTCTGCGATCCAAAATTTTTCAAACGGCACAATTTCTGCAGCAATTTCTGAATTTAGTTGTTTGGCTAAACTGTTTTTTTTGTTAATGATTATCATTTTTTCACTTTCATTTTGATAAAAGATGATTGATCTATATTGTGATCCTCTATCAGGCCCTTGACCATTAAATTGTGTTGGGTTTTGAGAGCTAAAATAGATGTTTACTAACATTTTGAAACTAACTTCTTTTGGGTTGTATATAACTTCTACAGCTTCTGCATGACCTGTTCTTCCGGTATTACTACTTTCATAAGTTGGTTTTTGAGTATGTCCTCCAGAATAGCCATTAGTTACATTTTCTACTCCTAATACGCTTTCATATATTGCTTCTACACACCAAAAACATCCACTAGCAAAGTATGCTTTCTTTAATTTTGAATTATTTAACTCTTGAGAATTTGAAGAATTAGCAAAAGATAAAGCAATAAAAATAAAGAATATATGAGTATAATTATTTTTCATAAAAAAAGATTTTTTTAATTAGTCGGATAAGAAACACAAAACTTAAACGTTATTGTTAATTGTAATTAAAACCAATCTAATCTCATGTTTTTAATTTTTGCATTGTCGGGTATACTTATAATATCAATGGTTCTAGTGTAGTCAAATTTATAACTGCTAGGTAATTCATCTATACTAATGGTTATGTAAAAGTCATGATTTTTAAATTCAATATTGATATTATTCAGAATTCTATCTATTTTTAAAACTTCATAATTATCCTTAAAATCTTTAAAAGTACTTGTAATCCCTATTCCTTTTTCAGTTTGATATCTGTTATCACGAAGTGTTACAATATTTATTTTAGTATTACTATCATAAATATCTTTAGGAGACAATGACAGTAAGTGTTTACCGCCTTTTTCATACACTTCTATATCACTGTAGTTTCCTGTAAAACCATCTCCATTTACTTGTTTTACGATTGAATCGTTTTTAAAAACAGAATCTATTTGTTTAAGGGTATAGTTTTTTTGTATTTGACCAATGTTATTATTTTTTATTAAAAATGGAGTTTCCTCTTTTGTGCATTGTATTAATGTAAAGCTAGCTATTGCAATAAGAATTATTTTTTTCATGTGTATTTTGTATGGGTTTTATAAGATTTTTTTTAAAATACCGAATGCGCTTCTAATAAAGGTGGCACTGGTAAGAACTTTGATTAAAGGATTGATTTGTGAACTCTTTTTTTGTGTTTTTGATTTTTGATCCTTTAAAAGCTCTTCATTATTTTTTTGTTCTAAAGTGTTTTTTATTTTTTGTTCTAAAACTTCATAAGCGCTTTCACGATCTATTTCGTCTTTATATTTTTCAACTAATTTAGAGTTGTCTATAAGTTCATTTAATTCACTGTCAGAAAGAATATCCATTCGACTCATAGGTGCGCGCATTAAAGTTGCAGCCAGTGGGGTAGGTTTTCCTTTTTCATCTATAGCGGAAATCAGTGCTTCTCCTGTCCCTAAAGATGTTAGCATTTCTGCAGTATCATAATAATTAGATTCAGGATAGTTTTCTGCAGTAAGTTTTATTGCTTTTCTATCTTTTGCAGTAAAAGCTCGAAGAGCATGTTGCATTTTTAGGCCTAATTGACTTAATATACCTTCGGGTATATCTGACGGGTTTTGTGTAACAAAATAGATGCCAATTCCTTTTGAACGTATTAATTTTACAATAGATTCTAGTTGTTCTAGTAAGGCATTGGAAGCATTTTTAAAAATTAAATGCGCTTCGTCAATAAATAATACTAATTCAGGTTGATCTGCGTCTCCTTGTTCGGGGAAACTTTCATAAATCTCTGCAAGTAAGCTTAACATAAAAGTAGAGAATAATTTAGGTTTGTCTTGTATGTCTGTTAGGCGTAAAATATTTACATACCCTTTTCCATTTTCATCAATCCGAGTAAGATCTTTAACATCAAAAGATTTTTCTCCAAAGAATATATCTCCACCTTGTTGTTCAATTTCAATAATCTTTCTTAATATAGATCCTGTAGAAGAGGTTGATATTCTTCCGTATTCATTTTGGAATTCTTTTTTGCCTTCCCCAGTTGCGTATTGAAGAACCTTCTTAAAATCTTTTAAATCTAGTAAACCTAGTTTATTGTCATCACAATATTTAAATATTACCGAAATAATGCCAGCTTGAGTTTCTGTAACATCTAAAATTCTAGATAGTAAAACTGGTCCAAATTCAGAAACTGTGGCTCGCATTCGAACTCCTCCTTGTTCCGATAATGTTAATATTTCTACAGGAAATTTTGTGGGATTAAAAGGGATACCTATATTACCGTGTCTTTCTTCTATTTTCTGATGACCTAAACTTGGTTGAGCAATACCACTTAAATCACCTTTCATATCCATTAATAAAACAGGAATGCCTTTTTCTGAGAGGTTTTCAGCTAAAACTTGTAAAGATTTTGTTTTACCTGTTCCAGTTGCTCCAGCAATTAAGCCATGTCTGTTTAATGTTTTTAAGGGGATTTTAATTTGAGCACTTGGAATAGTTTCACCATTTAAAATAGCTGCTCCAATAGCAATAAAATCTCCTTTAGTGGTGTAGCCATTTTCTATATCGTTTAAAAAGTCTTGAGTATTACCCATTCTATCTTTTTTTGTTAAAAGTAACTAATATAAAAAAAAGAGCAATAAAATTGCTCTTTAAAATATTTGAAATAGTTTTTTGATTTTATTTATATGCTTCATAAAGAACAATTACTCCATCACTATACTGGTCAATATTTAATGTAAAACCGTTTGTATCAAAGCTAGTAAGCGTAGCAGTAGTTTTTCCAAGAGAATTTCCATTTTGATTAGCATATCTTAGTCCTAAACAATGAGAATTTGAAGCATATCTTGTGATGTCATTTATTGAATTAGCATTACCGCCAATAAAAATACATTGTTCGTTTATTACGCCGCTAATTTCAATTGCATAACCATTTGTAGATCCAAAGGTATTTGGTATTCCATTGTTATTATCCCCTACAGCGTTGTCATTATCAAGGTTTTCAGTATCAATATTGGTATATGCAGTGAATTTAACCTTTGATGGTCTGAATGGTAAACCGGTGATGTTTATATTGCCAGCAGCGTTTATGATGAATTTACCAAAATGTTGAGTACTATTTAGATATGCTCCACCATCAGAGCCAATTGTGATTTTATTTTCTATATCTGTACTTACAATTTCATTAATTGTAGGTATGCTCTTCCAATTTACAGACATCTTAGTTCCGTGGTTATATTCAAATTTATTAGTATCAGTATTGAAAACTAATAACCCTTTTTCAGGTAGTGTGATACTTCCTTTTTGTGCTGATGTTAAACGAGGAATAAGTATGCCTTTTTCAATTGATTTGATATCTAGGATGGCAGAATTGTCAGGAAGCGTAGTGCCTATGCCAACTTGAGAATATATTGGGTATAGATTCATTAAAATCAGTAAAATAGAAATAACAAATTTCATAATATATAATTATTAAATAAAATATAATTTTACGTATTAAAACTGTTGTTTTTTGTAATTTTAGATGAGAGGTAGGTGTTTGTAGTTAATTGGTATAAGTTGGTTATTTGAAAAACAACTTAATCTAATTGCTATTATTATGTTTACCTATAAGTTCTAAAAAAATATCTAATCAATGATATATAATTATCTGATTTTTTTTATAATAATATTTGCCGACACAACTTCAACTTTCCCTGAATTTGCTTTTCTGATTGATTGTATACTTATTTGTTTTGAGCTATTTATTTCAAAAGTTTCGTTAATATGTAGTGAGGCTGTATTGTGACCACTAGCTTGTCTTATATATGATGTAGCAGAATTTATACCAAATTGAATATTGTTAACAGCTAAGTAAATTTCATTTCCTGTTCTTTGTTTATTACCTGAAGTACTTGTTCCTATAATGTATAAATTGCAAATAACTTGATATCTTCCTGGTTCAGTAATTGTGATTTCGCTATCATCTACTTTTGCGTATAAACTTAAGTTATCATTCCAATTTAAGTTATTAAATAATTTTATATTGGTTGCAGTGGCTGTGTTTATGTTATCGGTACTTGCAACCGAACTGTATTTTACAGACGGAGTGTTTCCATAAGATTTTATGGAAGTCCATGATTTACTTGAGTTATTCCCAAAATTGTATTCAAAACTATTACTAGTTGTGTTATATATTAACAAACCTTTTTCGGGTGAAGTTATATTATTTCGGTCAGTTTCGTCCATTCGGGGTACAAGCATTCCTTTTTCGGTAGAGGTTATATCAAGTATAGCAGAACTCTTTGGGGTAGTTGTTCCAATACCAACTTGAGCTGTTATAGTAGAGAAACAAAAACAAAAGATTATATAAATAATTTTTTTCATGGGTAGGGGTTTACATCAAAAATCAAAAATTACAATATGTAAACCAATGTATTAGGAGTTTATTTTGAGTTTTTTCGATTAAACTACCAATTAAATAGACTAAATAACATACGAAAAAATAAATTAATATAAAATACCTATAATTAGTGATTTTTTTAATACATAATAGTTGCATATAAGAGTTGTTAATTTAACAGTGATTTATTTTTTTAAGTTATATTTGTAAATTATATGCAAAAAACAATAAAAGAATTAGTAGGTAAAGGTGAAATGCTTCCCCTAATGGAGGAGTTTTATACTATTCAAGGAGAAGGTTTTTTTAAAGGAACAGCAGCTTATTTTATAAGAATTGGTGGTTGCGATGTTGGCTGTCATTGGTGTGATGTTAAGGAGAGTTGGGATGCGAATTTACATCCTCCTACTGATACTATAAAAATAGCTGAAACTGCTGCAAAATATTCTGATACAATTGTTGTAACTGGCGGGGAACCTTTAATGTGGAATATGAAACCCTTAACAGATGCTTTAAAAAGTAATAAATTGAAAACCCATATAGAAACTTCTGGTGCGTATAAGCTTTCTGGAGATTGGGATTGGATATGTTTATCTCCTAAAAGAACAAAGTTGCCTACTCAAGAGGTGCAGGATGTTGCTCATGAGTTGAAAGTTATCATTTATAATAAAAGTGATTTTAAATTTGCTGAAGAGCAAGCAGCTCAAGTAAATGACAATTGTATGTTATTTATGCAGCCAGAATGGAGTAAGAAAGATAAAATGATCCCGCTAATGGTTGATTATGTAATGAAAAATCCAAAATGGAAAATGTCATTGCAAACTCATAAGTATATGAATATTCCTTAATTTTATTTGTTATTTATAACTGTTATTTTTGCAAGAAAATCATAATGATTGCCTTCCTCAATTAGTTCACAATTAAAACCATTAGCAACACAAGCGTTTTTTAAAGTGTTAAAGTCAAGATATAACCAGTCAAAATTATTAGATTTTTCCCCTTTATAAGACATTGTAAATTCTATTTCTCCGTAATATTCTTCTGGATTTACCCAAAAACCACCTTCTTCGTCTTTTTCAAACATATAGGAGATATCAGAAGAATCAACAAGAATCTGGCCATTGGGGTTTAGTAAACTTTTTAAGTGTTGTAAAAATATATTTAATCGTTCTGTTTTACCACAAATCCCAATACCATTCATCAATAACAAAAGCGTATCATAGGTTTCTTTTACTTCAAAAAGATTATTATTAAAGACGTTTTTTACCCCCCTTAATTTAGTAACTTCTGTGGCTCCTTTCGAAATGTCAACTGCATCAACGATTAGCTTTTTGTTGTTTTGTAAATAAAGACTATGACTTCCGCTTCCACATCCTATATCTAGAACTTTTCCTCTACAAATTGAAAGTGCTTTTTTTTCAATTTTAGGCATTTCGTTAAAAGATCTAAATAGATAAGGTAAAGGGAGTTTGTCTTCCTCAGAAATATTAGTTTCAGTTATGATATCTTCAGAATAATTTCCATTGTAGTAATCTAATAATGCATTGCCTAAAATATCACTCATAATAGTACCTTTGTAATTATTTATATACTTACTCATTTGTGATGAAAGAATTTTTAGAGGAACTTCCAAAACTTGCCAAAGATACACATATAGTCAATAAAAAGTTTTTTAAAAAACTTAAAAAGCATCCTCCTAAAAATTTAGACTATATTATGCAAGATTTGCATGATGAAGAGTTTGATAATACAGATTGCTTAACTTGTGCAAACTGTTGTAAAACAACAAGTCCTATTTTTACAGATAAGGATATTGAGCGTATTTCAAAACATTTTAAAATGAAACAACCTCAATTTATTAAACAATATTTACAAATAGATGAAGAAGGGTATTATGTGTTAAATTCTTCACCATGTACTTTTTTGGATTCAGATAATTATTGTATGATTTATGATGTTAGACCAAAAGCATGTAGAGAATACCCTCATACTAATAGGCGAAAATTTCAGAATATATTGGATATTACCTTGAATAATGTTGAAATTTGTCCTGCAGTCTATAATATTGTTAATCAAATGAAAAAAAACATAAAGGTTAGATAAAGAATTTATTATTTAAACATAAAAATTTTATTGATGTTAATAATAGGTCATAGAGGTTGTCGCGGATTATTTCCTGAAAATTCAATTAAGTCATTTAAAGAAGCGATAAGTTTGGGGGTTAACGCTATAGAGCTAGATGTAGTAGTTTCAGAGGATCGTGAAATTGTAGTGTCTCATGAACCTTTTATGTCTCAAACTTATTGTTTGAAACCAAATGGTGAAGAGATAAGGGATGATGAAGACAAAAAATATAATTTATTTGAGATGACATACAGTCAAATAAAAGAATTTGATTGTGGTATGAAATCACATCCTAGATTTCCAAATCAAAAAAAACTAAAAACACAAAAGCCATTGCTAAAAGACGCAATTTGTTTTTCAGAAATGTTTATAAGCCAAAACTTATTGGAGCCAATAAATTACATTATTGAAATTAAAAGTAATGAGGAATATTATAATGTATTTTATCCAGAACCAGCAGAATATGTAAAACTAGTTTTAAGATCGATTTCAGGTTTTGAGTTTAAAGAAAGAATTGTGTTAAAATCATTTGATGTGAATATTTTAAATGAAATAAAAATTCAGTCTCCCAAAACACAAGTTTCAATTCTAATTAATAAAGATGAAGAGATTTCAAATAAATTAGAACAATTAGATTTTATACCTGAGTTTTTAGGACCTTATTATAAATTATTAACGAAGGAAAATGTTTTGAATTACCAAAAGCTAGGGTTTAGAATTTTTACTTGGACCGTAAATGATGTAATTGATATAAAACTAATGAAATCTTATAAAGTAGATGGTATTATTACAGATTACCCTAATAGATTAAATTGATATTAAATATAAATTTAAAAAAATGGTTTTAATATTAATATACTAAATATGGTTTTCTCATTTCATCATATTTATGTAGTCCTTTAAGCCACGATTTTCTAATCTCCTCGTCACTGATTCCTTTTACAATTTGCTCTTGTAGTTTTTTAGTTCCAGCCAGTTTAGTAAAGAAGTTATTAAAGAAAGATTCTTTGTTAGGAGACAAGTTGTAAGAAGTTATAAGCCACTTTATATTTAGCTTGTTTAATTGATTAGTATTACTGAGGTCTTTACCATAACATACTTTGTTTTTGTGTTTTGGATTTTTAGCTCCTTCATTAGGTTTAGGTGTAAAGTTAAAATCTGTTTTTGGTAAATATGGAGCTCCATATACTTGAAATTGCATTTCAGTTCCGCGACCAACACTAATATTAGTTCCTTCAAAAAAACATAAACTAGGGTATAGGTTTATGGCAATGTCGTTTGGTAAATTAGGAGAAGGTTTAATTGGCAAGCTATACTTTGTTTGTTTGTTGTAGTTTTTACATTTTATAATGCTTAAATCACAATGTATTTCATTTTTCAGCCATTTTTCTCCGTTAATCATTTTTGCATATTCTGCAATTGTCATACCATGTACAACAGGTATTGGGTGCATGCCTACAAAACTTTTGTGTTCTTGTTCTAAAACAGGACCATCAATATAATGTCCATTTGGGTTCGGTCGATCTAAAATTAAAAGAGGAATATTATTTTCAGCACAAGCCTCCATGATATAGTGTAATGAAGAAATATAGGTGTAAAAACGAGCGCCAACATCTTGGATATCAAAGATGATAATATCTAATCCTTTTAATTGTTCGGAGGTTGGTTTTTTGTTTTTTCCGTAAATTGAAATGAGATCAATTCCTGTTTTAGGATCCTTTCTGTTGCTAATATGTTCCCCAGCATCAGCTTTTCCTCTAAAGCCATGTTCAGGTGCAAATACTCTTTGAATATTAATGTTTAAGGAAAGTAATGAATCAACTAAATGGGTGAAATTCCTTTCTTTGTTTTGATTAAAAATTACACTTGTTTGATTTGCGACAATTCCAACTTTTTTATTTTGAATTAATGGCAGGTATTTTTTAATTCTGTTAGCTCCTGTAATAATTTCCTTTTTTGAAGCTATTAGTAAATTGTTTTCAGATGTTTTTTTGAGTTCTAAATTATCATTTTGTTGAGATTGACAACTTCCCAAAGAAAAAAGTAAGGCTAAAAAGATAAAAAATGTATTTTTGGTGTTCACTAAATAATATTTTTGCATTGAATTTCGAATTATTTATAGCTAAACGAATCATAGTTGCTAAGCAATATAAAAGTAGTGTATCTTCTCCAATAATAAAAATTGCAATATTAGCAATTGCATTGGGAATGATAATGATGTTGATTTCTGTTGCAACAAGTATTGGTTTACAACAGAAGATAAGAGAAAAGGTAGCGGCTTTTAATGGGCATATTATTATTTCAAAATACGATAATAATAATTCAATAGTTTCAGCAAAACCTATAAAAATAAATCAAGATTTCTATCCAGAATTTAAATCCGTTTCTGGAGTTAATTATATTCAAGGGGTAGCAAGCAAAGTTGGAGTTATTAGAACAGAAAAAGATTTTGACGGAATAGTGTTAAAAGGAGTCGGTTCAGATTATAATTGGCATTATTTTAAAGATTATTTAATAGCCGGGAAAATACCAAATGTAACTGATCAAAAAGAAAATTCAGAGCTACTTATTTCAGAATATTTATCAAAAAGACTTGGGTTTCAGTTAGGATCAACGGTAGTTACTCATTTTTTTAAAGCAGATGCTGCAAAATTGCCAAATACTCGTAAATTTAAAGTTGTAGGTATATATAGTTCTGGTTTTCAGGATTTTGATAAAAATATTATGTTAGCAGATATTCGTCACATACAACGAATGAATAAGTGGAGTAAAAATAAAAAAGGAGATTATGATGAAATAGGTAGTTTTGAGGTTTTTTTAAATGACTTTTCAGAAATTGATTTAAAGGGGAATGAAATTTATCAGAATACTGATTCGTTTTTAAATGTATCTACCATAAAAGACAAATATGAGGGTGTTTTTGAATGGATTAAAATGTTTGATTTTAATACATATGTTATTATAGCAGTTATGATATTGATTTCGGTAATAAATATGAGTGTAATGTTGTTGGTGTTAATACTTGAGAAAACAAAGTTAATAGGAATTTTAAAGGCCTTGGGAGGGGGTAATTGGAGTATAAGAAAAATATTTTTATATAATGCTTCGTATATTGTTTTAATAGGTTTGTTTTGGGGGAATTTGATAGGTTTAGGATTCTTAATTATTCAAAAATACTTCAAGTTTTTTCCTTTAGATCCAAATAATTATTACGTAACAGAAGTGCCAGTTTATATAAACTTTTGGCATGTATTATTTTTGAATATAGGAACCTTTATGTTGTGCTTTGTTTTACTTTTAATACCATCTCAAATTATCACGAAAATTTCTCCTGTAAAAGCAATACGTTTTGACTAAGCGTAAATAGACTTAATATTAGTTACGTGATACTTTATTTTAATTGCTTCAACTGGTTTAATATTTAATCAAATAACTATGAGATTTTTTTATAACAATTAAATGCGGCAAAAAGCCGCATTTAATTGTTATAAAAAATACTTCAACTTAGTTTTTAGTTACGTTGTTTTTTTGTTTTCTGAATGGTTCTACATTGTCGTAAACAGGCGGAATAATTTCTTTCCCATCTCTGTCAATAAAACCAAACTTAGTTCCGTCAAGTGTTA
>CAWVSR010000021.1:0-12956 GCA_963932865.1 uncultured Kordia sp.
GTGAAAATACTTACAGTAGTTTTACAAAATCAGGTACAATACATATTTTAGCTATTTCTGGTTTACATATTGGCTTGTTAATGTTTTTGTTAAACATCTTTTTTAAGCCATTAACTAATTTTAAAAATATCAAGAAAGTTATTCCTTTTTTGATTGTTCTTATTCTTTGGATTTATGCTTTTATTACCGGTATGTCTGCCTCTGTAATAAGAGCAGTAACCATGTTTTCTTTAATAACTATTGCATTTTATAGTAACAGGATTACAAATACATATCATACATTAATTATTTCTATATTTTTATTATTACTTTATAATCCGTTTTATCTTTTTGATATTGGTTTTCAACTAAGTTATGCTGCAGTTTTTGCAATTGTTTCGATTAAACCTTTATTCGATAAGATATGGATTCCTAAATATTATGTAATAAGAAAACTTTGGGATGTTTTTACAGTTACTTTAGCTGTTCAATTTGGAGTTTTGCCACTATCGTTATTTTATTTCCATCAATTTCCTAGCTTATTTTTTATTTCCAATATGGTTGTAATTCCATTATTAGGGTTTCTTTTAAGTGTTGGATTGTTAACTCTTATATTTGCTTTTTTTGGATGGATACCAAAAATATTATTAGTTTCTTTTGAATATTGTATTTCTTCACTACTTAGCTTTGTTGATTTTTTTGCAAGTAAAGAGGCTTTTGTTTTTTCTAAAATACCATTTAATAGTCTGAATTTAATATGTTGGTATTTTTTTATTATATGTTTTATTTTTTTGATTAAAAATTACTCATACAAACAATTAATACTAACTTTTTTGTCTGTTATCTGTCTGCAATTTGGATATTTATATAATAAAAGTAATACTGAATCATCAGAATTTATAGTTTATAACCAATACAAGAACACTTTACTTTTACAAAAGAGAGGAAGAGAATTATTCTATACGTCAAGCAATTCAAAATATCCGAGTGTTATTGATAATTATATTGTAAACAAATTTATAAATTCTGTTTATCGAGATTCTTTAAAAAATGTATATGTTTTTAAAGAACATAAAATATTAGTTGTAGATTCTAATGGAGTTTTCAATAGTTCTTTTAGGCCTGATATTGTTGTGTTAACAAATTCACCAAAAATTAATTTAAACAGACTACTTAAGATACTTAGGCCTAGATTGATTGTTGTAGACAATAATAATTATAAGAGTTATATTGAAAGATGGAAACACACCTGTTTAAAAAAACAAGTGACATTTTATAATGTTAAAACAGATGGCGCTTTTGTTTTAAAATAAACCCCTCAAATGTTAACTGTAACAATGAGGGGTTTATCAAAATTATTTCTCAGAAATAAATGGTTTATTTGAGATTTAATTGTAGTTTATTTACTTGGTATAGAGGGAGCAATACTAGCAATCCATTTTTCTGCACCACCTTTTACATAGCTTGTTTTTCCTAGTGGCACAATACCATCTGTAGGAACCTCTCCGTCTCCTGGGTTCATTAACCATATTGTTGGATATCCTCTTACTTGAAATGCACGTTGTAAAGCATCATTTTGAGTTTTAATGTTTTCAGGAAGTTTTTTTCTTCTCGGGAAATCAACAGTTAAAAGAATAACATTTTCATTAGCCCATGCTTTAAACTCTTCTTTGCTAAATACTTCTTTTTCTAAACGTATACACCAACCACACCAGTCACTACCGGTAAAGTTAGCTAAAATTGGTTTGTTTGTTTGTTTAGATATTTTTGCAGCTTCTTCAAAATTACTGAACCATTTTGCTTCTTGAGCTACAATTGTGTTGTAGCTTATAAAAAAGACAGCGATAAAGATTATTTTTTTCATATTTATTTTTTTTAGATAGTAGCAAAATTCTTGCCACAATTACAATATATTAAACTAACATTTTTTAGGTTAGTAACAATAAATATTATTTTACACCATGCATTAATTTTTTCAAAACAGGATTTAGCGCAATGACTAGTAAACCAGCAACTGTAGGTACAATTGTAAATATTAAGAAAAATGTTGATAGACCAAAATCTTTAGTGATATTTTCAATTTGACCACCTAGTACTGCTGCTACTTTATTTCCGATAGCAATTGCTAAATACCACATCCCAAACATGAAAGCAATCATTCTTGGCGGTACTAATTTAGAAACGTATGACAACCCAACTGGTGATAAACAAAGCTCTCCTAAAGTATGGAAAAGATAAGCAAGAATTAACCAAACCATACTTACTTTAATTCCTTCTTGAATTCCTTGAGCTCCAAATGCTAATAAAGCAAAACCAATAGCCATAATTATTAATCCAAATCCGTATTTTACAGCAGCAGATGGATTGTATTTAGATTCCCACCATTTAGAAAATGAGGAAGCAAAAGCAATAATAAAAAATGAATTCAAAATACTAAACCATGATACTGGTATTTCTGCACCTACAGAATTAAAATCTCTATTTAACATCCATACAGCAACAGCCCAAACACCTATAAAAGTAATTACTAAAACAATATTAGAACCTGGAATCTGTTTCCATGTTTGCTTTCCTAATAAAAATAAAACATAAGAGATGATTAATAATGGTATTATTGTTAGAAGCGTATTGACAATTTTAAATATCATTGCTGCATCTCCTTCTAATGTTCTGTCTACAGAGTCCCTTGCAAATAAAACTAATGAAGAAGCACCTTGTTCAAAAGATAACCAAAAGAATACCGTAAAAAAAGCAAAAATTATTACTGCTATCATACGGTCTCTTACAATTCTGTCATACCTCATTATTCTGGAGATAACCATAAATAAAAAGGCAAATAACGCTAACAAAATCATTACATATTGACCAGGCAAGGAGTCTGTATTTGCAAAAGCAAACATATCAATATCTGCTATTTTTGATAAAGGATCGTTAATAGCATATCCTAAACCAATAACAGAAGAGAATATAATTAATATTTTATCTAATAAAGTAAAAGGATTTCTTTTGTCGGTATCTTCTAATTTAATTTTTTCAGTAGATTCTTCTACTTTTTCATCTCTATTAATTTCCGAAGGAACTTCACCAATTGTTCCAAACAAAGGTTTTGCTAACCAAAATTGTAACGTACCTAAAAGCATGAAAACTCCAGCTAATCCAAATCCATAAGCCCATCCAATTTTTTCTCCTAAGTACCCACAAAGCATCATTCCGAAAAAGGCTCCTGCGTTAACTCCCATATAAAAAATAGTATACGCACCATCCTTCTTTTCAGGAACATCTTTGTACATTTCAGATAAAATTGAGGTCATGTTAGGTTTAAAAAAACCAGTTCCGATTACCAATAATCCAAGACCTATATAAACCCAAATAGGTGTTTCAATAGCCATTGCAGCATGTCCTAAAGTCATTATAATAGACCCAATAACGACAGCCCATCGATATCCTAAAAATTTATCAGCTAAAATACCACCAACTATTGGAGTTAAGTATAATAACATAGCGTAAGTTCCATAAACAGCTGTTGCTTGTTCAATAGGCATTCCAAAACCAGGATTGTCAGATGCTATAGCTGCAGTTAAAAATATTACTAATAAAATTCTCATTCCATAGAAGGAGAAACGTTCCCACATTTCTGTAAAAAATAAAACAAACAATCCGGCTGGATGTCCTAGTACATTAGACTTGAAAAAGTCATTTTGGGTGGTCGAATTCATAATTTGTAATTAATAAAACTAAATCTCTTAGATTTTAATCTAAGAGATTTAGTTTTGGTTATATAGTTTAGTTGTTAATTTTATTTAAATATTAATGAGAAACTTCATGTTCGTTTTCTTCTGCACCATGAGTTAGTCTATTTAGAGGTTTTAATAATGCAATTACTAAAATTCCAAATATAACTGTAAATATAACGATTCCGGAAAAAATTGAAAATTCTCCTAAATCAGAAGCTTTTTCACCTATTATTCCTGCAACTTTATTTCCTAGTCCAGTAGCTGCAAAGTAAACTCCCATCATTAATGAGGCATATTTTACAGGGGCTAGTTTTGTTATAAACGAAAGTGCTACAGGAGAAGAACATAGTTCTCCGATAGTATGAAATAAATATGCAAGTACTAACCAGTACATACTAGAGCTCCCGTTTGCGTTAAATTCATTTGCTGCAAAAATCATAAATACAAAACCTAGTCCCATGATCATGGTTCCTATCGCCATTTTAAATAAAGATGAAGCTTCTTTCTTGTTTAATTTTCTTTTAGCCCAAAAGCTTGCAATACCTGTTGCTAATAAAATAATAAACCCTGCATTTAAACCTTGAAACCATGTTGCTGGAATTTCCCAACCCATCAACATTCTGTCAGTTTTTGTTTTGGTATAAATACTCATTAAACCTCCTGCTTGCTCAAAAGCTCCCCAGAATACTATAACAATTAAAAAAGATAATAGTAGTACTAAAAAACGATCTTTAAGTATTCTAGTTTCTAGGCTTTTAAAAATCATCATCATGATTCCTGCTACTAAGGCAATAAAAATAAATAATGCAGTATATCCCCAACTGTCTACACCATCAAATGTTATTCCTGCATATATACCGTATGCCGCAATTACTCCAACAATTAATAATTGTAAAGGAGAAGTGAATAATTGAGAAAATAATGTTCCTAATGAAACGTCTTCTTTTTTCTCTTCTTCGGTTGGTTTATTTCCAACATGAGTTAAATATTTTTGACCGTACATATAAACTACTAGTCCAAATAACATTGCTATTCCTGCTATTCCAAAACCATAATGCCATCCTATTTGCTCTCCAATATACCCAACTATAAAAGTAGCAAGTAATGAACCTAAGTTTATTCCAATATAAAATATACTAAATCCTTTATCTCTTCTGATGTCTCCTTTTTCATACAAAC
Source organism: uncultured Kordia sp. (assembly GCA_963932865.1). Taxonomy (GTDB): domain Bacteria; phylum Bacteroidota; class Bacteroidia; order Flavobacteriales; family Flavobacteriaceae. The sequence goes on from CAWVSR010000021.1 coordinate 4,893, forward strand.
CTCCTACCATTGTAGAGATATTAGGTTTTAATAATCCTACACCTAAAATAATTAGTCCCAATCCTGTATAAAAAGCCCATAGCTCTTCAATAGCTAAAATACCATGACCTGCTACTAAAATTAATGCACCATACATTACAGCTTTCTTTTGTCCGAGAATTTTATCTGCAATCATTCCACCGGGAATAGACATTACGTATACAAGCATTGTATACCAACCGTAAAGCATAATAGATTCAGAGCCAGACCATCCTAGACCCGCATTTTCGTCTGTAGTTTTTTGTACTAGGTAGAGTGTTAATAGAGCTCGCATACCATAGTATGAAAAACGTTCCCACATTTCTGTAAAAAATAAGATATACAAACCTATCGGATGTCCGAAAAGCTCTTTTTCATTGTGTTTTATTATCGTATCTGACATAATTGTTTTAATTGGTTATTGGTTGGTTAATTATTATAAGTTTTTAAGAATGAAATTAGTCATTTTTTTATACAGGTGTAAGCGAGTGTTTCCACCATAAATACCATGATTTTTGTCAGGGTAAACCATCCATTCAAATTGTTTGTCAGCTTGAATAAGTGCTTCTACCATTTGCATTGTATTTTGAACATGAACATTATCATCAGCGCTTCCGTGAATTAACAAAAACTCTCCTTTTAATTTATTAACATGAGATATTGGAGAATTTTGATCGTATCCGCTAGCGTTTTCTTGAGGAGTTTGCATATAACGTTCAGTATAAACAGTATCATAAAAACGCCATGATGTTACTGGAGCAACAGCAATAGCCATTTTAAAAGTGTCTGCCCCCTGAAATAAACAGTTTGACGACATAAAACCTCCATAACTCCATCCGAAAATACCAACTCTATTAGCATCAATATAAGAGCGAGTACCTAATTTTTTAGCTGCTGAAATTTGATCTTCAACTTCATATTTACCTAGTTCTTTTTGAGTGATTTTTTTAAAGTCACGTCCTTTAAAACCAGTTCCTCTTCCATCTATACATACCGTAATGTAACCTTGTTGGGCAAGCATTTGAAACCAATAATCATTTGCAGTATTCCAGGAGTTAGTAACTTGTTGGCTTCCTGGACCAGAATATTGATACATGAATAATGGGTATTTTTTAGTAGCATCAAAATTACGAGGCTTAATCATCCACATGTTTAATTCATTTCCGTTTATTTTGATAGTAGAAAATTCCTTAGGTGCAAAAGCATAATTTGTAACTTTATTTTTTAAAGTGGAATTGTCTTTAATATTTTTTAAAACCTTTCCGTTTTTAGCATTGTTTAAAGTGAATTCATTTGGAGTTGAACTATTAGAGAAAGTATTTATATAATAGGCAAAGCTTTTGCTGAAAGTAGCATTGTTTGTTCCCGTTTTAGAGGATAGTCGCTTTTTATTTTTTCCGTTAATATTAATGGCGTAAACATCTCTATTAATTGAACCGTTCTCTACAGATTGGTAATAGATAATTCCTTTTTTTTCATTGAAACCGTAATAATTTGTAACCTCCCAATTTCCTTTGGTAACTTGTGTGATTAATTCCCCTGTTTTACTGTAATGGTAGATGTGGTTATAGCCATCTTGTTCACTGGTCCAAATAAAACTATGATCATTTAAAAAAGTAAGATTATCGGTAATATCTACATAAGCGTTATCCGCGTTCTTTAAAACAGATTTTATGCTAAAGTCATTTGCATTTACAGAAACTAAATTTAAATTATTTTGATGTCTATTTAATAATTGAACACTTAATAGTTTAGGGTCTTTAGTCCATTTAATTCTTGGGATATAGTAATATTCTGGAAGTTGAATTTGTGAATTTTTACTAGAGTTTATGTCATAAATATGTAAAGAGACGTCTGCATTATTTTCTCCAGCCTTCGGGTATTTAAACACTGTTTGTGTTTGGTAAAGTTTTGAGCCATATACGTCCATAGAGAATTCTGGCACATTTCTTTCGTCAAATCTAATGTAGGCTATTTTTGTTCCGGAGCTATTCCATTCAAAGGCTCTTACAAAAGCAAATTCTTCTTCGTATACCCAATCAGTAACTCCATTAATAATTTCATTCTTTTTTCCATCTGTAGTAACTTGAGTTTCTTTACCACTGATCAAATCGATGTAATAAATATTGTTTTCATATACATAGGCAACTTTTGTTCCGTCTGATGAAAAAGTAGGCTCTTGTATTTTTTTTTCAGAAAGTAATTTGTTGTTTTTTGTTTTAACATCATAAATAAAATATTTACCTAATGCTGAATGACGGAAAATAGGAGTTACCTCAGTAGCTAATAAAATTTTAGTTTCGTCATTACTAAAAGTATAGTCAGTAAAATAAGCAATATCATTAAGGTCTTTTGAGTTTACTAGAGTGTTTGTTTTCTCTAGTGTTTTGTAACTGTATTTGTTAACAGAAGTGCTGTTGGATTTTTGATCAAAATCTAATACAGAGTAATGTTCTCCGTCTTTCATAGAATGCAGAGCATCCATATACTCTGTTCTGAAATTCCCGCCCCATATTTCTTCTAAAGTAACTTGTTTATTTTGAGCTTTTATTGTTGAGATAGACAATAAAAATAAAGTAATACTAAAAATAAATTTTTTCATAATAATTTGAAGCTACGTATGTGTTAATTTTAAAAGGGACTAATATAGCAAAATCTAATGAATCTAAAAGTTTAGTTGTCTGTTAAATACTATCATATTGTGCTATATTTGTTCACATATATTATACTATAAATAATGATAAAGCCAGTTAAAGGATTTTCAAAGCTATCGAAGCAAGAAAAAGTGTCTTGGATTGTTAGTTCTTTTTTTAAGGATAATGCTTCTGCAGAAGCGTTAATTAAGCGTTATTGGAACGATGACGAGGTGCTTCAGCAACTTCATGATGAGTTTATAGAAAATACCATTACAAATTACTATTTGCCTTTTGGTGTAGCCCCAAATTTTTTAATAAACGAAAAGCTTTATACCATACCCATGGCCATTGAAGAAAGTTCAGTAGTCGCTGCCGCCAGTAAAGCTGCAAAGTTTTGGTTTGATAGGGGAGGATTCAAAGCTGAGGTTGTTTCTACGACGAAAGTTGGTCAAGTGCATTTTATGTTTTCCGGAGATAAAGTTAAATTAAATACGTTTTTCAATTTTGTTAAACCTATTTTAATTGAAGAATCCAAGCATATTACTAAAAATATGACGAAACGAGGAGGGGGGATAAAATCTATTGACTTAGTTGACAAAACAAATGATTTAGAAAATTATTATCAATTACATTGTTGTTTTGAAACTCTTGACGCAATGGGAGCTAATTTTATTAATTCTTCTTTAGAGCAATTTGCAAAAACATTTAAAACCTCTGCTAAAAATTACAGTTTATTTTCAACTGAAGAGAGTGATATTGAAATTGTAATGAGTATTTTATCTAATTATGTTCCAGATTGTATAGTGCGAGCAGAAGTTTCCTGCCCGGTTTCTGAATTAAATGAAGACGAGGGAGTATCTCCAAATGAATTTGCTGATAAATTTGTTCGTGCAGTGCAAATTGCAAAAGTAGAGCCATATCGGGCTGTAACTCACAACAAAGGTATTATGAATGGAGTTGATGCCGTTGTATTGGCTACAGGAAATGACTTCAGAGCAGTGGAAGCTGGAGTTCATGCATATGCTTCAAGAAATGGGAGCTATTCGAGTTTGACAAATGCTTCTGTAGAAAAAGGAATTTTTAAATTCTGGATTGAATTGCCTTTAGCTCTAGGGACCGTTGGTGGTTTGACAAATTTACACCCCTTGGTAAAACTAGCTTTAGAGATGTTAGGGAGGCCATCTGCAAAAGAACTGATGAAAATTATTGCAGTTGCAGGATTAGCTCAGAATTTTGGCGCGCTACGATCTTTAACAACTACAGGTATTCAGAAAGGGCATATGAAAATGCATTTAATGAATATTCTAAATCAAATGGGAGCTACTGCAGACGAAAAAATACAGATAGCATCTTTTTTTAATGGTAAAACGGTTGTGCATAGTGATGTAGTTGAAAAATTTAATGAATTAAGAGCTTTATAATTGAGTACGAAAATTTTTTATAGTCATGGGAAATTATTAATTTCTGGAGAATATGTTGTTCTTGATGGAGCAGAGGCATTTGCTATTCCTACAAATAAAGGACAGTATTTAACCGTAAAGCCAATTCCTGAACAAAAGTTAGTTTGGAAAAGTTTTGATGAAAAGAATAATATTTGGTTTGAAGATGTATTTGTTTTGAAGGACCTAAATCATCAAAATGTTGATAACGATATTTCAAAAAAGTTGATAGAAATACTACTTGCTGCGCAACAATTAAATCCGTTATTTTTGTCAGAAAAAAATGGTTTTTATGTGACAACAAAGTTAACTTTTAATAGAGAGTATGGCTTAGGAACATCATCTACATTAATAGCGAATATCTCAAAATGGGCAAAAGTAGATGCTTATCAATTACTTTGGAATTCTTTTAAAGGGAGTGGTTATGATTTAGCTTGTGCACTAAATTCGACATCATTAGTGTATCGAATACAAAATGAACTACCGTTAATTAATGAAGTTAACTTCAATCCTAACTTTAAAAATAACTTGTATTTTGTGTATTTAAACAATAAACAGGACAGTAAAGAAGGGATTTCTCTTTATAAATCATTGCCAGGTCATTCGAGAGAATCTGCAATTGCTAAAATAAATAAAATCACAAAATCTATTACTACATGTAAAAATTTATCAGATTTTAATACGCTATTAAATTCTCATGAAAATACAATTTCAAAATTAATTAGAATTGCTCCTATTCAAAAAAGGTTGTTTAGTAGTTATAAAAAAGGTATCATTAAAAGCTTAGGTGCTTGGGGAGGAGATTTTGTTATGGTAACAATAGAAGAGAACTCAAATCTTGATTATTTTAGAGAAAGAGGGTACAATACTATTTATAGTTTTAAAGAAATGTTGCTTTAATTTCACTATAGAACTCAAATAAAAAAGCAAGTAATTTATTACTTGCTTTTTTATTTGAGAAAAATTATTTTTTCTTCATTTTTTCTTCTCTTTCTTTGTAATGTGTTTCAAATCGTTTTCGATATTTTTTATTAAAGAAAAATTTGAATATAGCAAGTGCTGCTGCTAACAAAAACAAATAAGATTTCCCTCCAGGGACTCCCCAATTTGTAATTGCTAAGTATATAAAAAATACGGCAAAGCCTATATAAGCCGCTTGAAAAATAGATCCTAGTTTATTCATAATTTAATCATTAATATATTGTTGTCCGTCATTATCTTTTGAACTAAAAATAGACATATCACTATTGGCGTCAAAACCTCCTTTACCAACATTATATTCGCCATCTTTTCCTTCAAAACGATATTCTTTATTGGTGAAAATCCATTCGGTTTTTTGATCATAATATAATTGCTCAGCAAGTAGCCTTTTTCCATCTGGAGTTGTAATTGTTACATTTCCCCTTAAGTCAATTAAGTCTGTTTTGTCATAAGAAACCGCGTAATTTGATGTAATGATTGTTTCTTCTTTTTCATCATCAATTTCATATAAATGCAACTCTATTCCTTCTGGAAAAACGGTGTGCGCAAATTCTTTATTAGAAAAATCTAGCATTTTCTTACTAATTAAGTGAAGTTTAAGTCTGCCAGAGTCGGTATGTTTTAAATTAATATCTTCTGCTATTCCAGCAGGGGCTATAGATACTTTTTGCATACGCTTAATATCATCATAATTATCTTGACAAGAAAAAAAGACTGCAACAAAAAGTATTGCAGCAGTCTTTAAATATATGTTATGTGATATTTGTATCATTATATGTTTGGTACAGTAACAGTTTTGTTAATCCAACATCCTATAGCAATTTTCTTTCCAGCCATGCCTTCTGAGAAAATCATTTCCTTATTAGGTGCTTTTGCTCTATAACTTGCAGCAGTTTTTGCAGCAGATTTTTTCAATGATCCGTTTACTTTTCCAGCTTTGTCAGCCATGTTAGCTGCTAGCCAATAGACAGCTCTCTTGTTAAATTGAGATGTACCACAGCTATTAGCAGAACTTGCATATAATCCTGAAATTAATAAGTAAGCCTTACCGAATGATGGTTGTGCGGCTAATGTTTTTCTTGCGTAATTATATGCTTTTGATTTAGCTCCTCTCTTTTTACTCATTACAGCAAGTCTATAATATAACTTTGCTTTTTCAAATCCTTCAGTATGTAAGCTTGCAGATTCATTGTAATACTTTTCAGCATCAGCATAAGCATTCTTTTTTTCATTTAATCTACCTAAGTAATAAGCTGAATTTGCTGATGGATTAATTTCATGAAATGTCTCAACTAATTTAACAAATAGAGGGTCGTCATCACAATCTTTACCAGCTAGCCTACTAGCTGCTTTTTTTAACCATGCTACATTGTTTTTGTTTGCTTCAAAATTCTTTTCAAACAACGGTACTAATTTATCGCAGTTCGCTCTATCTCCTAAATCTTTATCAATACCTCCAGAAATTTGGTGATAAGCGGTTGAATAAGAAGTATAGCTTTTTAATCTCTTTTTTTCTTTTGAAGTAATAGTCCCGTTTTCCTCTTTTATTAATAAAGCATCTTTTTTACCAGAATAATTCTTTTGCTCAGATTCAACCTTATCAGTTACGGTAGTGTATAAATCAACTAGTTCTTGGAAATCTTTTGTTTTGTTGTCATATAAGCCAACCATTAACTTAAAATAAGTATATAATGATTTTGGATTAGTAAATGTGTTAGCGTCTTTTTTAAATGCATTGTCAAATGCATTAAATTGAGAATCTGTAGTCCCTATTTTTTTATCATACATTAACTGTGCTATTTTAGCCTCAGTTTTTCCTACAGGAAATTTATTTGGCATATTAACTAGACTCTCTTTGTATAATGAAATTAAATCATTTGTATAAGTTGTTTTTTCTTCAGTAGAAGCTTTACTTATCTTGTGCTTTAATATTTTTTCTCCATAAACATAAATAGCATTATTTAGTTTAGGACATTTTTTTCTAACTAGCATCCAAGGCTCATAAGCGGCATCATAATTTTTTATTTTAGCCGATTCGGTAAAAATAGAAAGCTTTTCCATGCATTCTTCGTTCTGTGCATTTGCAAAAAAAAGCGATATGAAAGCAATGATTAAGGTTAATTGAGATTTCATGTTTTATGTTTTAAGGTTAAGTTATTAATCAATTTTTCTTTTTTGAAACCATTTGTCATTAAATGATAAACTCAGATTAATGTTAAAAAAGTTTTCTTTTACTAAATTATTTTTAATAGTTCCTTTTGAGCCGTATTCAAAACCTATGTTAACATTTGAAAATTTACGTCCTACTGGTAATCCTACTCCAAAAGATATGCCAAACTCGTTGATGTCTTCATTTTGTATTGTAATACCTGTGTTTTCATACCTAAAACCAGTTCTATACACTACTTTGGAGAAATAGTTAGATAATGAATTGTACTTAGGAATATAAAATCCTCCTAAAGCAATCTTATTTGCATTACTGTAGGTTACATTAGTATTGTTAAAAGTTAAGTTTTCTAGATTGCTCGTTCCAAGGTAAGTGTAGTCAATACCTGCAAACCATTTTTTCACTTTACCAATACCTGTACCAATGGTTAATTTAGTGGGCAATTTAAATTTAGTGCTTTCTAAGTCTAGTTGTTTAAGATCAACTTCTTTAATGTCACGTGGAATATCAACACCATTTGTATTAAAGACTATTGTAGCTATTTCTCTAGTGTTGTTTGATGTAAGGCTAATCTCAGGACTAAATGTTGCTCCTGCTGTTAATTGTAGATTATTGTTAATCATTTTAGTGTAAGTAGTTCCAAATTTTACAGCAAGTCCTGATAGGTTAGATTCATTTCTTTCGCGAACATCGTATTGTAAATCTGTTATTACAATTGCTTCGTTAGATATTTTACCAAAATTATAATTTAAGTCGATACCTAGGGATAAATTTTTATTAATACTATATCCCGCTGCTAAGAATGCTTTGTTAACTCCACCTG
>CAWVSR010000022.1:0-12740 GCA_963932865.1 uncultured Kordia sp.
AGCCATAAAACTACCATACGGTTGGTTGTCTACTCGAAGTCTTTTTTCTTCTTTTACTACTTCATTTTGAGTGTCAACTCCCACTTGATCAATTACAGGATGTAGCATTCTTTCTGATTCCATCCATAGTCCTAACTCTAAATTATTGGAAGGGAATACTTCATAATAGTATGTTCTGTCATCAGAAGTATTGGCATTGTTGCTTCCTCCGTTAGAAGTTACAATTTCAAACCATTTTCCTTTCTCAATGTTTTCGGTCCCTTCAAATAATAGGTGTTCAAAAAAGTGAGCAAACCCAGTTCTTTCAGGGTTTTCATCTTTTGCACCGACATGGTACATTACAGATGTGGTTACAACTGGAGCAGAATTGTCTTGATGTAAAACTACATGTAGTCCATTTTCGAGATCGTACTCTTCAAAAGTTACTTTTTGCGCCATAATTGATACAGGTAAAAGTAATGAAGCGAGATAAATGATGCTTTTCTTCATTAGTATGTTAATTTATTTTTAATTTATTTGACGCTTAATTAGATTAATTGTTACAAATATTATTTACAAATGTAATAATTATATATGGTTTAACTTATTGTTATATTTAAAGCGATTTATATCTTTTGTAATATAATTCATAATGATTATCTTCGTTTTTGTATGAAAAAAACATTTTGTTTTATCGCACTTTTGTATAGTGTATTTCTTTTTTCTCAAGAAGATAATATTACAGATAAAGTTAACGATCCTAAATATAGAGAAGATCAATTTTATGCAGGGATTTCTTATAATTTTCTTGAAAACAAACCTTCAGGTATTTCACAACAAGGTTTGTCTGGAGGAGTTCATTTTGGTTTTATAAGAGATTTTCCATTAAATGAACAAAGAAATGTAGCTTTAGGTGTTGGCTTAGGGTATTCGAGTAATTCTTATAATCATAATTTATTCATTAAAGAAGAAAATGGAATCGTTAATTATCAAGAATTGGATAATGACTTAGTTGGTTTTAGTAAAAATAAACTGAATATTCATCTTATTGAGTTGCCAATACAGTTCAGGTGGAGAACTTCAACTATGGAATCATATAAGTTTTGGAGAATTTATACAGGTTTAAAATTTGGTTATGTAGTAAATAGTATTGTAAAGTATAAGGGTGAGTTAGGGAATTTCAAACAGTATAACACTCCTGATTTGAAAAGGATTAATGCTTCTTTAGATCTTGCTTTTGGATGGAATACATGGAACTTTTATATTGCCTACGGCCTTAGTGATCTTTTTACGGATGATGCTTTATTAAATTCAGAATCAATAGACGTGACTGAAATTAAGTTCGGCTTAATGTTTTACCTCTTTTAGTTAATTTATACCCAGTATATCATCATCATTAATTGTGGAATCAATCCTAATAAAAATCCTATAATTAATTCTAATGAGTTGTGCGCTTTTAAATGCAATCTTGAAGTAGCAACAAGACCATTAATAAGTATTAAAAGACCAATACCGAAAATTAAGTTTAATTGAAAATGGATGCTTAGTGTAATAAAGAACATGGTTAGTCCGCTTATAGCAGCAGCATGTAGGCTTGCTTTGTAATTAAGGTAACTTAGTATTAAAAATGAAATACTTGTAAAGCTAATACCTGCAAAAAAATAATGTAGTCCAACATCATAACTCTCAATAAATATATATTTAGTAATGTATAGGTTGAGAAAAACAGCAATTAAATATGGGAATCTTCTTTCTTTAATTTTTTCAAGCATTAAATTACTAGCAAGATTCAGTTTCTTCAATACTCTAAAAATCAGTAAGGGTATAATAATTGTTAAAATAAATAATTGTATTGCTCTGTTTTGAATATACTCTTCAGTGTAATATGGAGATGTTACACTGTAAAAAATACACACTCCAAAAAAAGGAACGAATATAGGATGAAAAATATAGGAAATGTAGATTAAGAATTTATTCAAAACTAAATTTTTTTTCTTAGACGAGCTACAGGGATGTCTAGTTGTTCTCTGTATTTTGCAATAGTTCTTCTTGCAATTGGATATCCTTTTTCTTTCAAAAGTTGTGCAAGTTTTTCATCCGTTAAAGGTTTCTTTTTATCTTCATTATCAACTACATTTGAAAGAATATTTTTAATTTCTCTTGTAGAAACATCTTCTCCTTTATCATTTTTCATTGCTTCAGAAAAGAATTCTTTTATGAGTTTTGTTCCATAAGGAGTATCAACATATTTACTGTTTGCCACTCTTGAAACGGTAGAAATATCCATATTTATTTCATCAGCAATGTCTTTAAGAATCATTGGTTTTAAGTCCATTTCGTCTCCACTTAATAAGTATGCTTCTTGGTATTTCATTATGGCAGACATAGTAACAAATAAGGTTTGCTGGCGTTGCTTAATAGCATCAATAAACCATTTTGCCGCATCTAGTTTTTGCTTTATAAACTGAACAGCATCTTTTTGTGATTTTGATTTGTTTTTACTTTCCTTATATCCTTTTAGCATATTATTATACTCATTTGATATATGTAATTCTGGTGCATTACGACCGTTTAGGGTTAGCTCTAATTTCCCTTCAATAATTTTTATACTAAAGTCAGGAACTACATGTTCTGTAATTTTATTATTTCCTGTATAGCCTCCTCCTGGTTTAGGATTTAATTTTTCAATTTCCGAGATAATAGCTTTTAATTCTTCTTCAGAAATATTAAACTTTTTTATTAATTTTTGATAATGCTTCTTTGCAAACTGATCAAACCCTTTTTCAATAATTTTGATTGCAATCTCTACAGATTTTTCTTTTGGTTTTTGTTTTAATTGCAGGAGAAGACATTCTTGTAGGTTTCTAGCTCCAACACCTGTAGGTTCTAATGTGTGTACAATATTTAATACTTTTAAGACTTCTTCATTTGTAGTGTATACTCCTTGAGTAAATGCTAAATCATCAACAATATCGGAGATTTCTCGTCTTATGTATCCGTTCTCATTAATACTTCCTACCAAAAATTCGGCAATTAGATATTCTTGCTCGTTTAAGCGAAAAGTATTTAATTGGTTTATTAAGTGTTGAGTAAAAGTCATTCCAGCGGCATAAGGAGTAATTCTATCCTCATCATCAGCACTGTAATTATTTGCTTGTAACCTATAACTAGGAGTTTCATCATCACTTAGATATTCATCAATATTAATATCATCGGTATTTATAATTTCATTATCATATGAGTCATCATAATTTTCATCTTGAAACTCATCTTCATTAGAATCATTATGACTATCATCTAAAGCAGGGTTCTCTTCTAATTCTTGTTTTATTCGTTGTTCAAAAGCTTGAGTAGGCAATTGAATTAGCTTCATCAACTGTATTTGTTGTGGAGATAATTTTTGTGATAACTTAAATTGTAGATACTGCTTTAGCATAATATTGTAAAGATAAAAAAACCTACAAGGATTTAAAGTCTTGTAGGTTTGTTTTATGATTTATTTTTTATTCTCTAAAAAGAAGCGTTTTGAGGTGTTCTTGGAAACGGAATTACATCTCTAATATTACTCATTCCAGTCGCAAACATAACCAAACGTTCGAAACCTAGTCCAAAACCAGAATGTACTGCGCTTCCGTATTTACGAAGATCAGTATACCATGATAATTCTTCAGCATCGATATTTAATGCTTTCATTTTCTCAAGTAATACTTCTAAACGTTCTTCTCGCTGAGATCCTCCTACCATTTCTCCAATACCAGGAAATAAAATATCCATAGCACGTACTGTTTTTCCATCTTCATTTAAACGCATATAAAACGCTTTAATATTTGCAGGGTAATCAAACAAAATTACGGGGCATTTAAAATGTTTTTCAACAAGGAAACGTTCGTGTTCACTTTGTAAATCTGCTCCCCATTCTTTAATGATGTAGTTAAACTTTTTCTTTTTATTAGGCTTAGAGTTCTTTAAAATATCAATTGCTTCAGTATAACTAACACGTTTAAAATTGTTATCAGCTACAAAATGAAGTTTTTCAGTCAAAGTCATTTCACTACGATCCTTTTGAGGTTTTGATTTTTCCTCGTCTAATAATCGTTGTTCCAAAAATGCTAAATCTTCTTTATTATTTTCTAAGATGTATGATACAACAGATTTTAAAAAGTCTTCAGCTAAATCCATATTTCCTGCCAAGTCCATAAAAGCAACTTCTGGCTCAATCATCCAAAATTCTGAAAGATGACGAGAAGTATTTGAATTTTCAGCTCTAAATGTAGGCCCGAAAGTGTATACTTTACCTAGAGACATTGCATAAGTTTCAGCTTCTAATTGACCAGAAACAGTTAAGTTCGTTTCCTTTCCAAAAAAATCATTGCTGTAATCTACAGATCCGTCATCATTTAAAGGAGGATTTTTTAAATCTAATCCAGTTACTTGAAATATTTCTCCTGCTCCCTCTGCATCACTACCCGTAATTATTGGGGTATGCATATAGTAAAACCCATTTTTATTGAAATATTGATGAATTGCAAATGACATTGCAGATCGTAAACGCATTACAGCACTAAATGTGTTAGTACGAGTTCTTAAGTGAGCATTTTCACGTAAAAACTCTAAACTATGTTTCTTAGGTTGTATTGGGTATGTCTCAGGATCAGAATCACCTAATATCTCAATACTTTTTACTTCAATCTCAACTTTCTGTCCTTTACCTTGACTTTCAATTAAAGTTCCTTTTAAAGCAACTGCCGCTCCAGTTGTGATTCTTTTTAAAGTTTCTTCATTGGTGTTTTCAAAGTCAACTACACATTGTATATTGTTAATAGTTGATCCATCATTTAAGGCAATAAATCTTTTTGCTCTAAATGTTCTTACCCAACCTTTAATGCTTATTTCTTGTAAAAGTTGTTCTCCTTTTAATAATTCTGAAACTGATGTTGATTTCATGTATCTATAATTATTTTATTCTAATTACTGTATATCTAAAGCTAATTTTCTTTGAAATTGAGCTTATTAGATGAATTTTAATTTATTAGCAAATATAATTTTTTATGTGTGTTAATACTATTATAGTATTAACATTTAAATTACTGCTCTAAATCTTCTTCTGGAAGTACTTTAAAGTTTGGTTCTTTTAAAACTTTTTTATTCGCAATACTTCTTTCTAGTGATAAAAGTAATGACGGTAATAATAGTAAGTTAGCTAACATTGCTAATAATAATGTTATCGAAACTAATCCTCCTAGTGCAACAGTTCCTCCAAAACTTGAAATTGTGAAAACAGAAAAACCGAAAAATAATACAATAGATGTATAGAACATACTTACTCCAGTTTCTCTTAGTGCGCCGTATACAGATTTTTTAATTTTCCAATTATTTGCTTGTAATTCCTGTCGGTATTTTGCCAAAAAGTGAATGGTATCATCTACAGATATTCCAAAAGCTATACTAAAGACTAATATTGTAGATGGTTTTATTGGCACTCCTAAATAGCCCATTAATCCTGCGGTAATTAATAGCGGTAAGAGGTTTGGGATTAATGAAACTATGATCATTCTGAATGACCTAAACATATATGCCATAAATAATGATATAATTACAATAGCAAGTCCTAATGATAAAAATAAATTATCTCTTAAGTATTTAGTTCCTTTTTGAAAAATTAAAGCCTTCCCTGTTATTATTACACTATATCTATCTTCAGGAAATATTTTAGAAATCTTTTGTTGTAGTTGCAGTTCTATAGCCTCCATTCTGTCGGTACTAATATCCTTCATGAATGTAGTAATTCTAGCATATTGTCCTGTACTATCTGCAAAACTGTTCATTAAATCATTATCCATATCTGCATTTTTAGCATATGAAAGGATGAAGTTTTTTTCTTGAGAAGTAGGCAATTGATAGTATTTTGGATTACCATTATAATAGGCTTGTTTAGTGTACTTAACTAATCCAACCAATGACATTGGTTTTGATAATTCTGGAATCTCATTAATAGCCTCTTCAAGTTTATCCATGCGTTTTAAGGTGGCTAATTTCATAACACCTTTTTTTCTTTTAGTGTCAATCATAAACTCAACAGGCATAATTCCGTCAAATTCTTTTTCAAAGAATCTAATATCTCTAAAAAAGTCAGTATTTTTTGGCATATCTTCAATAAGACTTCCGGTAACCTTTATGTTGTAAATACCAATCATACTTACTATTAGTAAAACTAAAGAACCTGTATAGATAGTTATTCTTTTATTTTTCACCATATGTTCCATCCAATTAACAAATCCATCTATCCATTTCTTATTCAAATGGTTAAGATGCTTTTGTTTAGGTAATGGCATGAAACTATATATGATTGGTATTAATAGTAATGAAAGAATAAATATAGATAATATGCTTAAGGATGCAACAGTTCCAAATTCACTTAGTAAATCACTTTTTGTTAGTATAAATGTAGCGAAACCAGCTGCTGTAGTAGCATTAGTCATTAAAGTGGCATTACCTATTTTTGTAATAACCCTTTGTAATGATTTTGCTTGATTTCCGTGTTTTTTAACCTCAGACTGGTATTTGTTTATTAAAAACACACAATTTGGAATACCAATAACAATAATTAAAGGTGGAATAATAGCGGTAAGTACCGTAATTTCATACTGTAACATGCCTAGTAAACCGAAGGTCCACATTACACCAATAATTACAGTAAATAGCGATATAAATGTTGCTCTGAATGATCTGAAGAATAAAAAGAAAATAAATCCTGTTACAATCAATGCTGCTGATATAAAATAAGAAATTTCACTGATAATAGTATTCGAATTTAAAGTTCGAATATATGGCATTCCAGAAACTCTTACGTTTAAATTATATCGTTCGTTATAGTTTTCAATTATTGGTATTAAAAACTCTTCAATTAATTTTTTTCTTTCAGGTTTATTTACAATTTCTTTATTAATATAAATTAAAGTTCTGAATGTGTTTGTTTGTGGATTGTATAGTATTTTTTTGTAAAAAGGTAAATCGTGATATAAAGTTTTCTTTAAGTTATCTAGTTCCTTTTGTGTTTTTATTTCTTTAGAAACTAATGGTTTTAGGTCAAATTTCTTTTCGTTATTGTTTTTTACTAAGTTTTGTATTTCTCCTACACCAATTACATTTGTTATATTTTCATTTTTATTTAATTCTTTTCCTAAGTTATTCCAAGCATTAAATTTCTCAGGAGTAAAAAATGAATCATCTTGTATACCTATTATAATTAGGTTGCCTTCATTACCAAATTTATTAAGGAAGTTATTGTATTCTTGGTTAATAGCATGATCATCAGGGAGTAAGTTTGCTTCAGTATAAGTAAAACGCATATGTTTAAACTGACTTACGAGTCCTACTGTAGCAATTGTGATAAGAATAATTATAAGAATTCTATTCTTTAAAATAATTCGAGCAATAGCAGCCCAAAATCCAACACTAAATAATTTTGTCATAATTTGGAATAAAATGTTTTCAAAGGTAGAGAAATGATATTATTTACCATTATCCACAAACATAAAAAACGGCAAATACTGCCGTTTTTTATGTTTGTGGATTTTATTAAACTAAACTGTCATAATATCTTTTTCTTTCAATACTAGAATTCCATCTATTTTTTTTACTGCTTCATCCGTTAATACTTGTACGGAATCTTCAGCATTTTTTTTCATATCATCAGAAGGGTCCTCTAATTTTTTGATTTCATTATTAGCATCTTTTCTATTGTTTCTAACAACAACTTTTGCGTCTTCTGCTTCCCCTTTTGCTTGTTTAGCTAGCTCTCTTCTTCTTTCTTCAGTAGGAGCAGGAACATTAATGATAATGCTTTCACCATTATTCATAGGATTGAATCCTAAATTTGCATTCATTATTGCTTTTTCAATTTCTTGCAATAAGTTTTTTTCCCAAGGTTGAACTGTAATTGTTCTTGCGTCTGGTGTATTAACGTTCGCAACTTGTGATAAAATTGTGGCAGCACCATAGTAATCAACTTTTACGCTACTTAACATTGCAGGAGATGCTTTTCCTGCTCTTATGATTCTTAATTGCTTTTCTAGGTGAATAATTGCGTTATCCATACCTTCTTTAGCACTATCTATAATGAAGTCAATCTCTTCCATAAAATTAATTTTACACTCATTTTACTGAGTTTGATTATTCAATTTTTTATTTATTAGTTGTTTACTTTTGTTCCAATTTGTTCTCCTGAGACAACTTTTAATAAGTTTCCTTGTGTATTCATGTCAAAAACAACAATAGGTAAATGGTTTTCTTGACTTAATGTAAATGCAGTCATGTCCATGACTTTTAAACCTTTCTTGATAACTTCATCAAATGAAATGCAATCATATTTTTTTGCTTCTGGATTCTTCTCAGGGTCTTCGCTATAGATACCATCTACACGAGTTCCTTTTAAAATCACATCTGCTCCAATTTCTATAGCTCTAAGTACTGCTGCAGAGTCAGTTGTGAAATATGGGTTTCCTGTACCTGATCCAAATATTACAACTCTTCCTTTCTCAAGGTGTCTTGTCGCTCTTCTTTTTATATATGGTTCTGCAATTGCTTCTATCTTTATAGCTGTTTGAAGTCTTGTTTGAACATCTGCGTCTTCGAGAGCGCTTTGCAATGCTAATCCATTTATTACAGTAGCTAGCATTCCCATGTAGTCACCTTGTACACGGTCCATTCCGTTACTAGCGCCTGCAACTCCTCTAAAAATGTTACCACCACCAATAACAATAGCTATTTCAACTCCTTTGTCTACTAATTCCTTAATGTCTTGAGCATATTCTGCTAGTCTTTTTGGGTCTATTCCGTATTGACGTTCTCCCATTAAGGCTTCTCCGGATAATTTTAATAGTATTCTTTTGTAGTGCATAATTAAAATTTATTTATGCAAATATACATTTGATATCCTTTTTTCTCAATTTTTAATATGAATAATTAATTTAAAAATTATTATTGAGAGTTTTTAAATTAATTTGGGTTTTTAACAAAAATTGTAGAAATGTCTATCAGTAATTTAATTGTTTTATATCAAACTTTAATACAGTTTTTATATCAAAAAAATTATTTTTAAATGCATAGAGTAAAAAAACCAAGTGAATTACAAAAAAATAATTTCACTATGACTATGAGTTTTCTGTATATTACATATTAATCCCATTTATTCTTATGTATTGAGCTATCTAATTATGTATCTAGCTTATCGTTTAGTAGTATTGATTATAGTGCTGTAAATTAATTTATTTTGTTTATCAATAAAACTATAAGTTGCAACACCATTTCCATATCCAAGATAAATATCTAAAATACAATACTAAAACATAAAGATTAATTTTTTGACCAGCACTATCAGTTTGCATTTGTTCTTTGTGTTAGATTTTTTTGATAAAAACAAAATATCTTATTAGGTATAAACATTACTTATATTATGACAATGCTATGAACTAAAAAAGAAGCTCATATAGTAAGCAAAATTTGTTGAAATACTATTAATAATAGATTATCATTTAAATTAATAAATTGAATATTTAGTGTTTAATTTATTTTTATTTACTATATTTAGAATACAAACTAATTTAACATAAGTTAATAATACTTAAACCAAACAAGTTGCAATATTTAAAAAAAAGATTCAAATTATTATTCTGATTCTTTTTTAAAATAACCTCACATAAAAAGAAACCCTTTCTTTTTGCAAATGTTTTTGTGCATGTTTTTATAAGTCACATTTCATTATAGATTCTATTTTACATTACCCCAATTAAGACGCTTTGATGCTTAATTTAATAAGTAATTAAATCTAAAGTGACAATGAATTTATAATAAAATAAAAACTTGCATTATGGAACATACAGGTACTTTTGTAAATAATTTTTTAAACACCAGGAAATTAAGCACTCATAATCTTGGTAAGTTGTTTAGATTAATTTTATTTCTTTTTTTTAGTTTTGTGCTTTTTCAAAATAAAGCATTTGCTCAGTCGTTTACAGTAAGCAGTCCATCGATAACGGAAGGAGCTACTGGTACAACCAATGCAACTGTAGTTGTATCGTTGAGTTCAGCAGCACCTGAAGGAGGAAAAAAATTCTTTTATAATGTTGTTGCAGAAACAGCTATTGCAGGAGTTGATTATACAGCCCCAGTAGCCAATGCAAGTATGACAATTCCAGAAGGGAGCACTTGGGCATCTATTAGTATACCTATTTTTGGTGATTATGTGGCAGAATCCGACGAAACCTTTAAAGTAGAAGTATATGAAGTTGTTGAAACTATTACAAACGGTTTTTTTACTAATTATACTACTGTTTCAGGAGATCAATTCCCTGATAATTGGACTGTCAATGAGCCTCAAAGTTCTGCACAAATTCAAATAGGTTTTTCTTCTAATAAGGTTATATTTAATGGAGCTGGGTCATATACAGGAAGTTATCTTGAACAATCTTTAACAGGTATTCCGGTTGGACAAACCCTTGATTTCTCTTACGATTTATCTTCGCAAGGGTCTGGTGGTTGTCCAAAGATAAAAATTGAGGCTATTGATACTGCAACAAGTACTACTTTCTTTACTCAAACTGATTCAAACCATACTACAATTAATGGGCAATTTACTTCAACGGTTGGTGCTTTTGACATTAGAATTACAGACGCCTCAACTTGTAATATGAATAGTCAAGATACCATAATTGATAATTTTTCAATTACATATACAAATCCAACACCAGTTATCTCAACAGTAACAATTACCAATGATGACTCTAATGCATTTACATTATCTAGTCCAACGATTACGGAAGGAGATAGTGGAACAAGCAATGCAAGTATAAATATAACATTGAATACACAAGCACCTGAAGGAGGGGCAAGATTTTATTATACAGTTGTTGATGGAACAGCTATTGCAGGAGATGATTATATAGCCCCAGCTGCAAATGCAAGTGTAGTAATTCCTGAAGGGAGTACTACAGCAACTATTAGTATATCTGTTGTAAGTGATAATATAACAGAACCTAACGAAGCCTTTTCTGTAAGAGTATTTAGAGATTTAATTTTAAATTCAAATATTGAAGAAAATACAAAAGCTTGGTCAAACTTGCCTGGAACTTCTACTTGTTCCGGTAATCCTTATAGTTTAGAAACAAATTCCGAAGGTAATTTTGGAGGGTCAGGTTCTAATAGAGCTTTAGAAATAGATTGTATATCAAAAGGATATCAAGATTTTGCTACAGTTGCTGGAACTACTTATGACGTCTCTTTTCTTTATTCTAGGAGGACAAATTATGGGGCAGTTCCAAATCCTGTTGATGTAAGATTAACAATTACTGATCTTACTTCTACATCAGTTGTTGCTGATGAGGTCGAGTCAAGTTCTAACACAAGCTTTAACTTCGCTTCTAGAACTTTTTCTTTTACGGCAACAGGGACTACTTCAAGATTACAATTTGAGACTACAAATACTAATAATGGGGGGATGATCTTAGACGATATTTCAATAAAACCTCAAACGGCAGATGTCACTTCAACAATAACAATTACCAATGACGATTCTAAAGGGTTTACATTAAGCAGTCCAACGATTGTAGAAGGAGATAGTGGAACAAACAACGTAGATGTAACGGTAACATTGAATAAAGTAGCTCCGGCAGGAGGAGCAACATTATATTATTCAGCTGTTTCTAGTACAGCTGTTGCGGTAAATGATTATATAGATCCAGCTGCAAATGCAAGTATTGTAATTCCAGCAGGAAGTACTTCAGGAACTATTAGTATTCCTATTGTAGGTGATCTTTTACAAGAACCTGAAGAAACATTTAGTATAAATGTGTCTAGAGATTTAGTTATAAATCCAGGTTTTGAAGAAGGTTCAACAGCTTGGGTAACTTTACCTGGAGCAAGTCCTTGTATGTCTTCATATAGCTTTGAATTAAATACAGAAGGTTCCTTTGGAGGTTCTGGGTCTAATAAAGTGTTAGAAGTAGATTGTGAATCACAAGGATATCAAGATGTTGAAACAGTTTTAGGAGTTCAATATGATGTAAGTTTTCTTCATAGTAGAAGAACTGGTTCGAGTTCCGTACCAAATCCTGTAGACATAAAAGTAGTAGTTTCAAATAATAATGCAGGAACATTAACAGAACTTAATTCTTTAACAGAGACCAGGACAAATACTTCATTTAACTTCATTGAAAGTACTTTTTCTTTCACAGCAACAGGAAGTGTTACAAGAATATTATTTACAACTACAAATACTAGTTCGCGATGGGGAATTATTATAGATGATCTTTCAGTAAAACCTAAAGTGAGTGATGAAACAACAACAATAACTATTACCGATCAAGACACCGGGTTTTCAATAGCAGCAACAGATGCTGTTAAAGATGAAGGTGATTCAGGAAATACGTACTATACATTTACAGTAACGCGATCAGGAAATATTACTGGTACTAGTTCTGTAAATTATGCTGTAACAGGTAGCGGGGCTGATGCTGCAGATGCAGATGATTTTGATTTAGTAACATTGCCAAGTGGTACTTTAAATTTTGCTGTATCAGAAACAAGTCAAGTAATAACAGTAAAAGTAAATGGTGATACAGATGGAGAGCCTGATGAAGGATTTACAGTAACGCTAGATACACCTGTAGGTGCAACTATAGATCCTGCAACAGCAACAGCTACTGGAACAATTAGCAATGATGATACTTCGGTTTCAATAGCAGCAACAAGTGCTGTTAAAGCTG
>CAWVSR010000023.1:0-12643 GCA_963932865.1 uncultured Kordia sp.
CTTTACCAGATATGGTAACTTTTTCAAAAGACGGAAACTTGATACTTTCAGCAAATGAAGGAGAGCCAAATGCAGATTATACCGTTGATCCAGAAGGAAGTGTGAGCATCATTAGCCTAGCCAACAATACGGTAACAACTTTAGGATTTGAAGCATTTAATTCGCAAGAAGAAACACTAGAAAGTCAAGGTTTTAGAGTGTTTGGTCCTGGTGCAAATTTAGCACAAGACGTAGAACCTGAGTACATTACAATTTCTGAAGATTCGAATACTGCATGGGTTTCGTTACAAGAAAACAATGGTATTGCTAAAATTAATTTAGTTTCAAAGTCTATTGAAGGTATTTATCCATTAGGTTTTAAAGATTATAATCTAGCAGGAAATGAAATAGACGCTAGCGATAAAGATTCAGAAACAATATTAAAAAACTGGAATGTAAAAGGTATGTATCAACCCGATGCAATAGTAGCTGTAAATATTGGTGGTTCTGAATATATAATTTCTGCTAATGAAGGAGATTCTAGAGATTATGATGGATTTAGCGAAGAAGAAAGAGTAGATGATTTAACTCTCGATTCATCAATATATCCTATTGCCAATGATTTTCAAAATGAAATTAATTTGGGTAGATTAAAAACTACATCTACTTTAGGTGATTTAGATAATGATAATGATGTAGATCAAATTTATAGTTATGGAGCTCGTTCTTTTAGTATTTGGTCGGAAAATATCAATTTAGTTTATGATAGTGGAAATAGTATAGCTTCAGAAATACTAGCTGCTACTCCAAGTCGTTTTAATGATGAAGATAAAAGAAGTGATGACAAAGGAGCTGAACCAGAAAGTGTAGATGTTTTAAATATTGGAAATGAACGTTATATCCTTTTTGTTGGTTTAGAACGTACAGATCAAGTAATGGTTTATGATATAACAAATCCTATAGAGCCTTATTTTTTAACTATACTATCTCATGAGGGAGATGAGGCACCAGAAGGCTTATTAGTTATACCTGCAAGTGATAGTCCAACAGGTAAAGATTTATTAGTGGTTTCAAATGAAGATAGTGGAACAGTAAGTTTTTATGAGAATAAATGAATATAGCTAATTTTAAAACAAAAATGCCTTATCATTTTTTTTGATAAGGCATTTGAGTTTTTATCTAATACGAAACACTACCTTTGCAGACGCTTACAGGATATGTAATGCAGATAAAATATATATAATATGGGTAATATAGTAGCTATTGTAGGAAGACCAAATGTTGGGAAATCAACATTGTTTAACCGTTTAATTCAGAAAAGAGAAGCAATTATTGATTCAGTGAGTGGTGTAACTCGTGATAGACATTACGGAAAGTCAGACTGGAATGGAAAGGATTTTTCTGTAATTGATACAGGAGGTTATGTTGTAGGGAGTGACGATGTTTTTGAATCTGAAATTGACAAACAAGTAGAGCTAGCTATTGATGAAGCAGATGCCATTATTTTTATGGTAGATGTAGAATCAGGTATTACAGGAATGGATGAAGAGGTTGCTAATCTTCTTCGTAGAGTAAATAAACCAGTACTTTTAGCAGTTAATAAAGTGGATGCTGCAAATAGATTAAATGATGCAGCAGAGTTTTATGGACTAGGTTTAGGTGAATTTTATCCATTAGCTAGTATTAGCGGAAGTGGTACAGGAGAATTACTTGATGCACTAGTTAAAGTATTGCCAGAAATAGAAGAGGAAGAAGAATCAGACCTACCAAGATTTGCTGTAGTGGGAAGACCAAATGCAGGGAAATCATCATTTATTAACGCTTTAATTGGCGAGGATAGGTATATTGTTACTGATATTGCTGGAACTACTCGTGATTCGATTGATACAAAATACAATCGTTTTGGTTTTGAATTCAATTTAATTGATACTGCAGGTATCAGAAGAAAGGCTAAAGTTAAAGAAGATTTAGAGTTTTATTCTGTCATGCGTTCAGTAAGAGCTATTGAATTCTGTGACGTTTGTCTAGTTGTTATAGATGCTACAAGAGACTTTGATTCACAAGTTCAAAATATTTTTTGGTTAGGTGTAAAAAACAGTAAAGGTGTTGTGATTTTAGTTAATAAATGGGATTTAGTAGAAAAAGATCACAAAACTACAAAGGCTTATGAAGCTCATATTAGAGAGCAAATTCAACCTTTTACAGATGTACCAATTATTTTTATGTCTACTTTAACAAAACAGCGTATTTATAAAGCTATAGAAACTGCTGTAGAAGTATTTAATAATAGAAGTAAAAAAATACCAACTAGTAAATTTAATGATACGATGTTGCCTATCATAGAGCGAACATCTCCTCCAGCTTATAAGGGTAAGTTTATTAAAATAAAATATTGTATGCAGTTGCCTACAAAAACACCTCAGTTTGTGTTTTTCTGTAACTTGCCACAGTACATTAGAGATGGTTACAGAAGATTTTTAGAAAATAAACTAAGAGAACACTACGGTTTTTCTGGAGTGCCAATAAAAATATATTTCAGAAAAAAATAATAGAAAGCAATTAAAAAACCTTCTTTAGTCAATTACTAAAGAAGGTTTTTTAATTATTAGAAACAGCATTTAATGATATGCAGAATAATTATTAGTTACCAACCACCACTAGCTCCACCGCCTCCGAAGCCTCCGCCTCCGAATCCACCACCAAAACCACCGCCACTAAAGCCTCCGCCGAAACTACCACCTCCAAAGTTTCCGCCACGTGATCTTCCTTGACTTGAAAGTATAATCATATCCAATGGAGAGAGCCCTCTAGAGTGCTTACCTCCTTTATAGTTATCATCATTATTGTTTTTTCTCTTAGAGATTATCGAAATAATAAAAATGACAAACATAATTCCTAAAAAAAGTTCAATATTAGAGGGTAAATCTTGGTTTGTCGTAGTTTTTTCTGAAGCTTTAAATTCACCGTTTAGTGTTGCTATTATTGCATCTGTACCCTTGTTTAGTCCATTAAAATAATTACCCTTTTTAAACTCAGGAAGTATAATACGGTTTAAAATTCGTTCCGCCATTAAATCGGTTAATCGGTATTCTATACCATAACCCGTACTAATATCAATTTTTCTATCTTCTGAAGCTATAAGTATTAGAACTCCATTATCTTCATTTTTTTGACCAATACCCCATTTTTGTCCCCATTTAGCAGCAGTAAGAGATATGTCATCTCCATTTAAAGTTTTAACAGATGCAATTACTATTTGTGTAGAAGTGCTGTCTGCATATTTAACTAGTTTTTGCTTTAAATAAGCCTCTTCAGTATTGTTAAAAATATTTGCATAATCATAAACGCTATTTTCTTCTGTAGGTTTTACTGGAATTTCAAACTGAGCATAGCTTACGTGAGAAAACAGCAGTAAAACAACGACTAATAGGCGAAGGAAATAATATTTTTTTTTTAAAATCATCCTTTAGAAATTTGATCAGATAATTCGTTACGATCATTATTTACTCTTGGGAAGTATTTCTTTAATTCCTTACCAGCCTTTAAAATTCCTTTTACAATCCCATCTTTGTATAGACCTTTTTTAAAGTTATCAATAACAATATCTTTTGTAGTTTCCCAAAACAAATCTGGTACAACTTTATGGATTCCTTTGTCACCATAAATTGCAAAAGCTTTACTTTTTACTGCTACGTAAAACAGAACACCATTGTGTAAGTTTGTATTATTCATTTCAAGCATGTGAAAAATCTCTAAGGCACGTTCATGAACATTTCCATAAACTTCAAGTTCTAAATGAACACGGATTTCCCCTGAAGTTTCTCCTTCTGCTTGTTGAATAGCATTGACAACTTCTTGCTCTTCTTTCTTGGTAAGAAAATTTTCAATAACTGACATTATTTAATAATATAGTCGTTAATATCTGGCGCTTTTTCAGTACCTGCCTCAGCTTTAAAACGTTCTTTTTTATCAAAATTAAATATTCCGGCAAGGATGTTTCCAGGGAATTTTCTGATATGATTATTGAAGGGAGTAACTTTTTCATTAAAACGATTACGTTCTACATTTATTCTATTCTCAGTTCGTTCTAATTCATTCATCATTTCTTTGTAATTCTCATTAGCTTTTAAGTCAGGGTAGCGTTCAAAAACGGCTAATAACTTCGATAAAGCTGAAGTCAATCCACTCTGTGCTTTTTGGAATTGTTGTAATTGATCTGGTGTAATATTACTCGGATCTATTTGAATACTTGTAGCTTTTGAACGTGCTTCAATAACTTTTGTGAAAGTTTCCTGTTCATATTTTGCGTAGCGTTCGGCAACTTTCATTAAGTTGGGTATAAGATCTGCTCTTCGCTGATAAGAACTTTCTACATTAGCCCACTGTTGTTCAATTGTTTCTTCTAATTCAACTGCTGTATTGTAAAAGCCTTTAATAGTTGAATATCCAATAATTGCTATAATTGCAATTATTATTAATGGTAAGTATTTTTTCATATTTCAATATTTAGTTAGTCTAGTTGTTCTTTAAATTTTAATAATTCACTTTTAATATGTTCTAATTTACTAATAATCTCGAAATTCTTAAGTGTTTTTTTCTTTTCTTCTTTTAAATGTATTTTTGCTCCTTCAAGAGTAAAGCCTTTTTCTTTAACCAAATAATAAATTAGTTGAAGATTTTTAACATCATCAGGTGTAAATTTTCGATCTCCTTTTGCGTTCTTTTTTGGTTTTAATACATCAAATTCTTTCTCCCAAAAACGAATTAACGATGTATTTACATTAAAAGCTTTGGCAACTTCTCCAATTTTATAATATCTTTTTTCTGGAAGTTCTATATACATTAGTCAAAAGATTGATTTTCTTGTGATGCTTTTTCAAGCATAATATCATATTCCTCTGGAGTTAAACCACCGTGATAAAAATTAACAGGATTAACAGGTCTACCGTTTTTATGCACTTCATAGTGTAAGTGAGGTCCGGATGATCTACCTGTATTTCCGACATATCCAATAATTTCTCCTCGCTTAACCCAACTACCTCTTCGAGTATTAAATTTACTGAGATGTGCATAGATTGTCTCATATCCGTAGCCGTGGTCAATATAAACTACATTTCCAAAGGCGCCTGAGCGTTTTGCTTTAATTACTTTGCCGTTTGCTGTTGCGTAAATTGGAGTTCCAGTTTTAGCTGTGAAATCCATTCCATTATGCATTTTTCGATATTTTAAAATAGGGTGCATTCGCATACCATACCCTGAAGCTACTCTTTTTAAATCTTTATTCTGTATAGGTTGTATAGCTGGTATTGCCTCAAGTAATTTAATTTTTTCTTTTGCTAAAGTTTCAATCTCATCTAATGATCTTGATTGTACCTCTATTTCTTTAGTAAGCTTATCTATTTGTTTTGTAGAGTTAATAATCAATTCTGAATTTTCAGAACCTTCTAATATTTTATATCTGTTTACGCCTCCGAAACCAGCTTTACGTTGAGCTTCAGATACTGGATTTGCTTCAAAGTGTACACGATAAATATTTTCATCTCGATCAGCAATATTCTGCATTACTTGTTCTGCTAAATTTACTCGTTTACTTAAGTAAGTAAAGTTTAATTTTAAATTTTCATTTTCTCTAATTAATGCCTTTTCTTTAGGAGAATCAATATAGTTTGCTGCAATAACATAGCTAAAAAATCCAAACAATGCTGAAGCAGAAAGAAACAAAAACGAAAAGGTAAAAGTTCGGCCTTTTTTGCGTTGTACCTTTCTATAGGAAAGGGTTTCGGAATCATAATAATATTTTACTTTAGCCATAAGTATAAATGTACTATTTTTGTTCGTTTAGAATACTAACTATATACAAATATAAAAATTGTTTTGTTAGATGTAACTCTATAAGGTAAGCTTACTATGAAATCTCAAGAAATACGCTCAAAGTTTTTAAACTTTTTTGAATCAAAACAACATAAAATTGTTCCTTCTGCGCCAATGGTGTTAAAGAATGATCCAACATTAATGTTTACTAATGCAGGGATGGTTCCTTTTAAGGAGTTTTTTTTAGGGCAAAAAAAAGTTGAAAACGCAAGAGTTTCCGATTCTCAAAAATGTTTACGAGTTTCAGGAAAGCATAATGACTTAGACGAAGTAGGTAAAGATACCTACCATCATACGATGTTTGAGATGTTGGGAAATTGGAGTTTTGGAGATTATTTTAAAAAAGAAGCAATTGCGTGGGCTTGGGAATTACTTACCGAAGTTTATAAAATAGATAAAGATATTTTATATGTCACTATTTTTGAAGGAGATGAAAATGATGGGTTATCAAAAGATAATGAAGCATATGATATATGGAAACAATATATTGCCGAAGACAGAATTTTATTAGGAAACAAAAAAGATAATTTTTGGGAGATGGGTGCTCAAGGTCCTTGTGGTCCTTGTTCAGAAATTCATATAGACATTCGTTCTGCTGAAGATAAAGCAAAAGTGTCAGGAGCATCACTAGTCAACCTGGATCATCCACATGTTGTTGAGGTTTGGAATTTGGTTTTCATGCAATACAATCGAAAAGCAAATGGTTCCTTAGAAAATTTACCAAAAACACATATTGATACAGGTATGGGGTTTGAGCGTTTGTGTATGGCTTTACAAAATGTAAAATCTAATTACGACACGGATGTGTTTACTCCTTTAATTAGAGAAATAGAAACAATTACAAGTACTAAATATGAAGATTCTTCTGTAGCTAACGAGGAGTCAGATATTGCAATTAGAGTAATTGCAGATCATGTTCGAGCTGTTGCGTTTTCAATTGCAGACGGACAATTACCTAGTAATACTGGCGCAGGATATGTTATAAGAAGAATTTTACGTAGAGCGATAAGATACGGGTTTACTTTTTTAAATCAGAAAGAACCATTTATATACAAATTAGTTGAAACCTTAAGTGCTCAAATGGGAGATGCTTTCCCTGAAATAAAAGCGCAGGAGCTTTTGGCTACAAATGTTATTAAAGAAGAGGAACATTCTTTCTTGAAAACACTAGATCAAGGTTTATTACTTTTAGACACTATAATTGAAAAGACAAACGGAAAAGAAGTATCAGGAAAAAAAGTATTTGAATTAAAAGATACTTATGGTTTTCCTGAAGATCTTACTGGATTAATATTGTCTGAAAAAGGTTTTACATATAACGAAAACGAATACAAGATTGCGTTGCAAGAACAACAAGATAGAGGTAGGGTTGCAACTGCAATGGAGACTGATGACTGGCAAGTTCTTATTGAAGACGAGGAAGAAGAATTTGTAGGATATGACTCCTTGGAAGTTTCTGTAAAACTAACTCGATATAGAAAGGTAACTACTAAAAAAGATGGAGAGTTATATCAATTAGTTTTTAATATGACTCCGTTTTACCCGGAAGGAGGAGGTCAAGTAGGAGATGTTGGCTATATTGAAACTACTAATGGAGATGTTGTTTATGTATACAACACAAAAAAGGAGAACAATTTAATTATACATTATACCAAAAATTTACCGGAAAATATTCATGATCGATTTAAAGCGGTTGTTAATAAAGATGCAAGAGAGTTATCAGCAAGTAACCATACCGCAACTCATTTATTACACCAAGCGCTAAGATCTGTATTAGGAACTCATGTAGAGCAGAAAGGTTCATTAGTGAGTCCTAAACATTTGCGATTTGATTTCTCTCATTTTTCTAAAGTAGATTCAAATCAACTTCAAGAAATTGAAGATTTTGTAAATGCTCGAATTCACGAAAATCTAGCACTAGAAGAAAAAAGAAACGTACCTATGCAACAAGCTATTGATGATGGAGCAATGGCTCTTTTTGGCGAAAAATATGGCGATAGTGTTCGTTCTATACGTTTTGGTCAGTCGATAGAGCTGTGTGGAGGAACACATGTTTCAAAAACAGGTGATATTTGGTATTTTAAAATTAAATCAGAAGGAGCAGTTGCTGCTGGAATTAGAAGAATTGAAGGGATTACAAATAAAGCAGTTGGAAATTATTTTGAAGTTGTTGAAAAAGAATTTAATGAAATAAAGCAAACATTAAAAAACGCTAAAAATCCTGTAAAAGCAATCACAAGTTTACAAGAGGAAAATACTTCTTTAAAAAAGCAAATAGAGCAATTGTTAAAAGAAAAAGCTGGAAATTTAAAGGGAGATTTAAAGAAAGAAATTTCAGAATTAAATGGAGTTAATTTCTTAGCAAAAAAAATTGATTTAGATACAAAAGGAATAAAAGACTTAGCTCATGAGTTAGGAGGAGAGCTTGATAATTTATTTTTATTTTTCGGATCAGAAAATAATGGTAAAGCAACATTAACCTGCTATATATCTAAAGAATTAGTAGCGAGTAAAGAGTTGCATGCAGGAACAATTGTTCGTGAATTAGGAAAGCATATCCAAGGTGGTGGGGGAGGTCAGCCTTTCTTCGCTACTGCAGGAGGTAAAAACCCAGCAGGATTAGAACTTGCTATTGATGCTGTAAAAACATATTTAAATTAATAAGTTTTTTTCCGTTTCTAGCGGTGTTTTATAAATGGAATTTAGAACTCAAATACCAATACAAAAGCAAAAGGATAATTTAATAAATTATCACTCTAATATAATGCTTTTAGGTTCTTGTTTTTCAGAGAATATAGGTTGTAAATTTGAATATTATAAATTTAAAAATACCGTAAACCCGTTTGGGATTTTATTCCATCCAAAAGCAATTGAAGTATTTTTAGAAAGAGTAGTAAATCAAAGAATTTACTTAGAGGATGATTTGGTATTTCAGAATGAACAATACCATTGTTTTGATTCCCATTCTAGCTTGAGTAATTCAAATAAAAATGTATTATTAAATGATTTGAATGAAATACTAAAAACTGTTTATTTAGAAATCATTCAATCGTCACATTTAATTATTACACTAGGAACTGCTTGGGTATATAAATATATAGAACAAAATAAAGTAGTTGCTAATTGTCATAAACTCCCACAAAAAGAGTTTGCGAAACAACTATTGTCTGTTTCAGAAATTACGAACTCTTTAAAAAATATTGAAGTACTAGTTAGAAAACTGAATTCATCCGTTAAAATAATTTATACCGTTTCTCCAGTACGTCATTTAAAAGATGGTTTTATAGAAAATCAGCAAAGCAAATCTAATTTATTGAGTGCAATTCATGTGTATTTGCTTAAAAGTAAAAGCTCTTATTTTCCATCCTATGAAATCATGATGGATGATTTACGTGATTATAGATTTTATAAAACCGATATGTTGCATCCAAATCAAGTAGCTATAGATTATATATGGGAGCAATTTCAAAAAGGTTGGTTTTTAGATAACACAAAACCAATTATGAAAAAGGTTACTACAATTCAAAAAGGGATGGCTCACAAACCTTTTAATATTAGTTCAGAAGCCCATATTTCATTTTTAAATAAGCTAGAGCACAAAAAAGAAGAATTATTAAAAGATTATCCAAATATGATATTTTAATCTTTTCCTTGAATATTTAATAATTATTAGATGAGTGTCTTTTTTAATGACTCAACAAAACATTTTATAATTTGATTATACATTGATTTTTTCTGATCTCTCTTAACATAAACTTGAACATTCTTTGCTTCTTTTGTTGTTTGATTTTTTTTAACAACTAAATTTACAATTCTATTGAGTATTTTGTGTGTACCCTTATCTTTTCCATAAATTAGTTTTAGATCTTGATATACCATATTTGTCATTGCACTAGCATCATAATCTGAACCATTAATTAAAAAATCTAATTTATGAATATGTCCTTTAGTTCTAATGTTAAACATGGGTTTTGTAAGTATGTTTAAATCTGCGGTATTCAAATTTAGTAATGTTCCTTTCATCTTGTAACGATCGAATACATCACTGACTTTAAATGAAAAATTTGTAGTGATAGGTGACTTTCCAAATAAAAGCGCTTTAAATTTTATATTAGTACTTATGGAATCTTTCTTGTAATTATAATTATTCAAGTGAGTTCCTTTTAAATTAATACGTTTAAAATTTATTTCACCGTAGTTGTTTTTGTTTTTTTGAAGTTCTTGATACGTAAGAGCACCTTCTTGAACTGAAAAGGAATCAATATTAATGAAAAACGGAAGATCTCTTAAAACTTGTGAGTAAAGTTTCTTTTTTGATAAATTGTCACGAACATATTTATTTCGGTAAAGTATAGTTTCTAATTTATGAATTAATAAATTTCCTGCTTTTACAAAAACAGTGTCGTTATAAAATTTCCAATTAGTATTTTTAAGTTCAATACGATCAATAGTACAACTTGTATAATCTTGCTCAGTTTTAATTATTTTGCTAAACTCTTCTCTGGATAATATAGGGTTAATTTTGATGTCATTTATGCTTATTGCTGAATTTGAAGAACTAAAACTTGATATTTCTGCTTGGTATAAGTCATTAATTTTAGCATATGTTTTGCCCATATTTAGACTTATATCACTGTACAAAAAGGGTAATGGATTATTACTTTTTTGATTATTTAATCGAACATTTTTTAAATTAAGATTGATGTTTTTTGTGTAAAACCCTTTCTCTTTTTTATCATTACGATAAATTTGTAGTTCTCCTTCATTTATTTCTATCTGCTTTATTAATATGTTTTTTGTTAAATCTTGCCAGAATAAGTTTATAGTTTTTGAATTATCGGCAGTTCTTTTTTCTTTTTTTGTTGAGATAATATCTAAATGAGGTTTTTGTATAAATAGTTTATTTGCAACTATTCTTTGTTCTATTAATAGCGCATAGATACTAAGTCCTTGAATAGTTATCTTATCAATAGTAGCTTGTAAAACGGATGATTTATCTTCTGTATCTTCTTTTTTGTTTACATTAACCTCAGTTATTGATATTGATTGTTTTAATAAAGAGAGTTTTATTTTTTTACTTTCAAATTGGTAAACCCTATCAGGATTTTTATTAAGAATATCTAACAATATAGTGTTAGCAAAATAGTTTATGGAAATGAGAATTCCACCAAAAACTATTATTGCAAACAGAGTGATTTTTAAGTGTTTTTTTGTCTGCAGTAATTTCATTTACTGTTTTAGTATAATTATGAATTAAATAAAGCTACAACTTTTTTTATACTTAAATTGATTTGTAAAGTTTTAATCTAAATTAATTTAGAGTATTTTTAATAGCCTTTTGTTTTTAAGATTAAAAACATATATTAGTGAAAAATAATAACTTTAGAATTATGAAAAAATTACTTTTTATTTTGTCTTTCATTTTGGTAGCCTTTACTTCTTGTGAAAACGAATTGGTCAGTGCACCACCATCTGATAATATTGACGATTCATCTGGTGATTTAGTTGGTTCTTGGAATTTAACATCATTAAATTATTCAGGAACTAATGTGGTGACTAGTGATAGTGGGGTAGAAAACCAAGATGTTCAAGGAATTGCTTCTGATTATAATTACATAATGGTTTTTACTGAATCTCCAAGTAATTATATTATTACAGGTTCATTTGATCTTGAATATACAGTTACTGTAAATGGAGAATCTATTACAGAAAACTTTGATGATATTAGCGGAGCTTCAAGTGGAACATGGACTAAAGATGCGAATGTTTTTGTAACTACTGAATCGGGATCAGGTGAAGTTGTTAGTTCTACCATACAAATACTAAACGATACTACTTTAAAGTTTACCAATGTAATTATAGAAGAAGATAATTCTACTCCAGATGAAACATCAGTTAGTACAATTACTTCTGAATATATTTTTGAGAAAATTTAATTTATTTTTAATTGAAATATAAAAGAGCCCAAAGATAATCTTTGGGCTCTTTTATTATGTAGCGTCATTTAATTTATTAACATCATTCCGCTTTCAATTAAGTGCTTAATATTAGGTTTTTCTTTTTTTAATATTTCTAAGTGATTGTAAAGTGATTTCTTTAATAATTTAGTATTATCACTAATACTTAGTTCATATAATTCAAGTATTAATAACCACTCAGATGTGTTTTTAATTAAATTAAAAATCTCTATTCCTTTTTCTTCCGTAAAAGAATTGTTTTCTCTCATTTCACGAACATTCTCATATAAGTTTTCTAAAGCAATAGTATTCGAGTTCTTTGTTGTCTTTATTGTTTTGTTTTCAGAAACATGGTGTAAATTATCAAACGATCTAAAATCTGCACTACCAGCATAAGCAGACACTATAGATGATCCAATTGCCAAATCAAAGGTGCCGAATTCAGGTTTAAATAAAATTTTATTGCCATAAGTTACGGTACAATCTTCAAACTGAATTAAAATTAGTTTTCCATGTATATTTCTAATCCCTGTAATATTTAGCCCTTCCACTACAATACCACTTTCATATTCAAAAGAAATTCGTTTCCCATCATAAAAATTGTAGGCTTTTAAATCTCTTGGTCCCATATCTTCAATAGCTAAATTAATTCCTTTTAGTCTTCCTAAAGGAGAACTAAATCCATGAGGATGCGCTATGGTGCCGTGACCAATTAATTCTTTTCCTTTGTTTGATAAGGCACTTGGTCCGGTTGTTTTAAAGAAAACTACATTGTTATCTTCATCTTTAATAATATCAGTAAATACCCCAGAAACTTCTAACCCAGTATTTAGTTC
>CAWVSR010000024.1:0-12334 GCA_963932865.1 uncultured Kordia sp.
TAAACAGAAATTATACCATTTTTTTAAAACTGACATTTTTTCATTTAAAAAGTAAGAAAGATATTTTGTAACCAAAAAAATGCCAACTGTTGAGGTTGGCATTTTAAGTTTTTTATAATAGAAAAAATAAATCTATTTTTCTTCTTCTTTCTGAGTACTTGGTACTGTAGATACTGGTGTATCTTCTTTAGTTGATACTGGTGTTTCTATTTGTTGGTCGTTAGCACCATCTAGTGCTTTTGAGTTTGTTCCTTGGTTTCCAAATATTGTTACGTTTGATAATAATATTAATACAACCATTAATATTCCTAACCACCATGTACTTTTGTCTAAGAAGTCAGTAGTTTTTTGAACACCACCAATTTGTTGTGTTTCACCACCAAATGAAGAACCTAGTCCTCCTCCTTTTGGGTTTTGAACCATGATTACTACAATTAGTAAAAAGGCAACAATCATTATAAGTACTAAAAATATATTAAACATAATGGTA
Source organism: uncultured Kordia sp. (assembly GCA_963932865.1). Taxonomy (GTDB): domain Bacteria; phylum Bacteroidota; class Bacteroidia; order Flavobacteriales; family Flavobacteriaceae. The sequence goes on from CAWVSR010000024.1 coordinate 491, forward strand.
TTATTTATTTGGTATTATTTATCTATTTTTTTTAAATCCTCAATTAGGTCTGCAAAGTAACTGTTTTTTTCTGGATATTTCAAACTTAAAATGCGATAAGCTTGAATTGCTTTCTTATAGTTTTTTTGTTCCAAATAAACCTTTGCTAAAGTTTCTGTCATTAATTCATTTGAATTAAAGTTATTTTCTTTAGCTAAGTTTTTTAACGAGACTGTTTTTTTAACAGGTGCTATCTTTGGTTTCGAGATTATAAAATTATCAATAAGTTCTTGATTGCTAGGAGTTTCTGATTTTTCTTCTTCTTTTTGATCTATTCTGTTAATTTCTGAAACAGCGGATAATTTTAACCACTCTTGAAAAGAATGTGTTTCGTTGGTATTAAATTCTAAAGGTGTTCCTATTGCTAATTTTTTTGTTACAATAGCTGTAGTGTTTTCAATTGTTTTTTCTTCAAATAAATCAGTATTTAATACTTTTTCATCAAATGGCATCGTTTCGGAGTTAAAAACAGTAATTTCTTCGGGACAAACAACTTCAATTTCATTTACTTGTTCTTGTAGTTTTTGTTTTGCTTTTAAATCTTTTTTTTGATTAAAAGAATCTGAAGTTATGTAGTCAAATAAAATACTTCGATCTGTGGTATGTGCTGCTGTTTGTTTTAACTCTTTATTGTATTGATAGCTCTCTTCATTTTTTAATCCTTTTAGGTATAATACGCGAGCAGATTGAAAGTAAGGATAGTTGTTGACTATAGTAGCGAGATCTTTTGTCTGTTGCTCGTTAATTCCTTCAGGATTTCCTATGATATTAAAAAAATCAATTGTGTTCATTTTTCTACCATTTTGCTAAGGAAGCGTTAAAGATATCTTGCGTAATACGTTCGTAAACCTCCTCCATTGCGGTATCTAGAATTGCGCCTGTTAATTGCTGGGAGGCTGGATAGTCATAATAAAAAGAGAATCTTTTTTCAAAGTCATCTTCCTCTTTTAATTTATTTGTGAAACGTGTATTAATAGTAACTGTAAGTCTATTTTGTGAAGCCCTTTGATCAGCATTTGCTGACATTGGAGCAATTGCAAAACCGGTAATTTCTCCTTCATAGATCAAATCTCCATTAGTATTTGTAAGTTCTAGGTTGGTTTGATTTTGTATTAGATCTTGTAAAGCTAAAGTGAAATTTCTATCAATTCCTGGTTCTACAATAGGTGCGTTGTTTTGAAAGAAATTAACTTGAAATGATTTTGCATCACCAGTATCTCCTCCAGTAAATGAATAAATACCACAGGCTTGAATTGCAAATATGGTAAAAAGACAAAGTATTATTTTTATTTTCATATTGATTTTTAAGGTCTCAAACTAAATTTAGTTTAAAAGTAAATAATTTAATTGTTTGATTCGTAATACTGGCAATTAAAGATCAAATTGTTTTATTTTACGATACAAAGTTCGTTCAGAAATCCCCAATTCTTTAGCGGCTAATTTTCTTTTTCCCTTGTTGCGTTCTAAGGATTTTTTGATGAGTTCTAGTTCTTTTTCATGTATTGACAAAGTCTCTTCTTCTGTAATGTCCTCAATATATTCAAAGTTTTCAGCATCAGAGTACACTGAAGAAGCGGTTTCTTTTGGTATTTGTAATACCTCTATTGCTTTTTCTTCGGGTTCTGGGATGTTAATATCCGTTTCTGGCTTATATATTTTCTGAATGAGTTCTTCGTTTTCTTGTTGTACCTTTTGTGTATTTCCATTTCGCATGAGCTCCATGGTTAGTTTTTTAACATCATTTAAATCCGCTTTCATGTCAAAAAGTACTTTGTATAAAATTTCTCGTTCATTACTAAAATCACTTTCTGATTTATTTTGATTTACAACCGAAGGAAAATTACTTCCCATAGTTGGTAAATAGTTTTTTAAAGTCTTGGCATTTACATTTCTTTCTCGTTCTAAAACTGAAATTTGTTCTGCAATATTTCGCAATTGTCGAATGTTTCCGTTCCAAGGATATTTTAAAAGTAATTCAATTGCCTGTTCGTCTAGTTTTAATGTTGGCATTTTGTATTTCAATGCAAAATCTGAAGCAAATTTTCTAAACAGTATATGGATGTCTTCTTTTCGTTCTCTTAAAGGAGGTAGATTGATGTCTATGGTACTAAGTCTGTAGTATAAATCTTCACGAAACTTACCTTTTTTAATTGCGTCAAACATATTTACATTGGTAGCAGCTACAATGCGAACATTGGTTTTTTGTGTTTTACTCGATCCTACTTTTATAAATTCTCCGTTTTCTAAAACACGTAATAAACGAACTTGTGTAGTTAGTGGTAGTTCACCAACTTCATCAAGGAATATAGTTCCTCCGTCGGCAACTTCAAAATAACCACTTCTAGTTTGAGTAGCTCCTGTAAAGGCTCCTTTCTCATGTCCGAATAACTCACTGTCAATAGTTCCTTCTGGTATAGCACCACAGTTTACAGCAATATATTTACCATGCTTTCTATGTGACAAAGAGTGTATTATTTTCGGAATACTTTCTTTACCAACACCACTTTCTCCAGTAACTAAAACAGAAATATCGGTAGGAGCTACTCGAATTGCCTTTTCAAGAGCTCTGTTTAATTTAGGAGTATTTCCGATAATTCCGAAACGTTGTTTTATTGCTTGAATTGATTCCATGTTTTTTAAGGTCTAATTTGTAGTGACAAATTATAATAGTTTATAATCTAATTTTTTAGTTATTATTAGAGTATCCAACAGCTTCTCCTAAAAAGGTTGCTGTAGTACAATCGTTTATTTTTACGTTCACAAAATCTCCAACGTTGTAATTTTCTTTTGGAAAAATAATCATGTTACTTTGTGTGTTTCTTCCAGCCCAGTGTGCATCAGATTTTTTAGAAGTTTTTTCAATAAGTACTTCTTCTATTTTTCCTAAATGCTTTTTTAGTTGCTCATGTCCAATGGCTCTTTGTGTATCAATAACTTCTTGTAAACGACGTTTTTTTGTTTCAAAAGGCACATCATCTTCCATTTTTCTTCCTGCTAAAGTTCCAGGTCGTTCTGAGTATGAAAACATAAACCCATAATCATATTTTACATGATTAATTAAGTCTAAAGTATCTTGATGGTCTTCTTCAGTTTCTGTTGGAAACCCAATAATCATGTCTTGCGACATGGCTATTTCAGGAATTATTTTATAAATAGTGTCTGTCAACTCCATGTACTCTTCACGAGTGTGTTGGCGGTTCATCTCTTTTAATATTCTATTACTTCCGCTTTGTACTGGTAGGTGTAAGTGTTTGCAGATGTTTTTATGCTTTGCCATAGTGTGTATAACTTCCAAACTCATGTCTTGTGGATTAGAAGTTGAAAAACGAATGCGTAATTTTGGGTTTGCAAGTGCAACCATATCTAATAGCTTAGCGAAATCTACAGCTGTTGCTTTTTGCATTTCACTAGCGTTTTTAAAATCTTTTTTTAATCCTCCACCGTACCATAAAAAACTATCAACATTTTGACCAAGTAAGGTAACCTCTTTATATCCCTTAGAAATGAGATCAGTAATTTCACTCAAAATAGATTGCGGATCTCTACTTCGTTCTCTTCCACGAGTAAATGGAACAACACAAAACGTACACATGTTATCACAACCACGAGTAATGGAAACAAAAGCAGTAACTCCATTACTTTGTAATCTTACAGGAGAGATATCTGCATAGGTTTCTTCTTTTGATAGTAATACGTTAACCGCATTTCTTCCATCATCTACATCAGAGATTAAGTTAGGTAGATCTTTGTAAGCGTCTGGTCCAACAACAAGGTCAACTATTTTTTCTTCGTCTAAAAACTTTTCTTTTAAACGTTCTGCCATACACCCTAAAACACCAACTTTCATTTTTGGATTAATGTCTCTTTTAACGGCATTGTATTTTTGAAGTCTCTTTCGAACTGTCTGTTCTGCTTTATCACGAATCGAACAGGTGTTTACCAAAACAAGATCAGCTTCTTCTAGTTTGTTGGTGGTGTTAAAGCCATCTTGAGCAAGAATAGAGGCAACAACTTCACTATCAGCAAAGTTCATTTGACAGCCATAACTTTCAATAAAAAGTTTACGTGAGTTTCCTTTCTTATTAATAGTAGTTAATTGTTCACCCTGCTTGTTTTCGTCTATAATCTTCTCCATGTATTGTGATCTCTCAAATTTTTTACAAAGATAGTATTAAATTAAGGTTCTGACAAAGTGGCAGAATTTTTTTATACTTATTAACTAAAGGCTAATAAATATTAAAAATAAATTATATAGAATTAGAAGGGAGAGTTAACGACAATACATCTTAGATTTTTGAGATGTTTTTAAGTAAATCTGTTGAGTTTTTCAAGAAAACATGGAAATAAAATATTTTATATGCGCTATTAGGTTTGGTTTTATCTATTTCAATACCATTGTATATGATTGGGACTTTTAATTTTGAAGCCTTGAATTTTAGTTAACTAGATTATAGGTTAATAGGTGTTATGTTTTAATAAAGTTTTTAGTGAAATTTATAACATCAGAACTTGTTTCACTAATAAATATGTTCTTTTATAATGCTATAAAGCAAATAGATTTGGGAGAGCCATCTTCTTCACTTTTTTTGATATGTTTATTAAAATTATATTTATTGTATAAACTTTATTCATTTCAATTGTTACAATGTTTGCGAGTTTTTTACCAATATTTTATGTAATGATTCCGTTAACCTTATGAATGCCAATTTTCACTTTTAATTACGATTGATATAGTACTGAGTTGATAGAAGCTAGTTTTAAATTAGCAACTAGTAATGGTTTATTACTTCTGTTTTATAGTTGTTACTGTTCTTTTGACTGAGGTTATTGGTTTGCTTTTATGCGGAATTTGGATTTTTGTAACGATGTTATTCATTTAATTACTTACATAATATATCAATAAAGAGACTGTTGGTTTTAAAAATAAATCAGAAAGTAGTGAAGATGACAAATGAATAAATAGACTTTAATTATGTTAAATAGGTCAATTTAGGCCTATTCTTAACCTTGAATTTGTTGTTAAAAGCAGATTTCTTTTAGGAATAGTTTTTTTTGATATACTTTTACAAAATCTAATTAGGGAATAATGGCAAAGAATTTAGTTATAGTAGAGTCTCCTGCAAAGGCGAAAACGATTGAAAAATTTTTAGGAAAAGACTTTAAGGTTGAATCTAGTTATGGACATATAGCAGATTTACCGTCTAAAGAATTAGGAGTAGATGTTGAAGGTGATTTTGATCCTAAATACATTGTTTCTGAGGATAAAAAAGCAGTAGTTAAAAAACTAAAAACTTTAGCAAAAAAAGCAGAAACCGTTTGGTTGGCTTCGGATGAGGATCGAGAAGGAGAAGCAATTGCATGGCATTTATCAGAAACCTTGGAATTAGATAAAGAAAATACAAAACGTATTGTTTTCAATTCTATTACAAAAAAAGCAGTTACCACTGCAATAGAAAATCCCAGAGAGATTGATTATAATTTGGTAAATGCCCAACAAGCTCGTAGGGTATTAGATAGGTTAGTGGGTTATGAGTTATCTCCGGTATTATGGAGAAAGGTGAAAAGAGGTTTGTCAGCAGGTAGAGTGCAATCAGTATCTGTTCGTTTGATAGTAGAGAAAGAAAGAAGTATTGAAGAATTTAGTACTAAAGCATCTTATAAAGTTATTGCGGAGTTTAGTACTGAAGCAGGTAAGAAATTTAAGGCAAAAATATCTAAAGATTTTCCTACAAAACAAGCCGCTCAAAAATTCCTTGAAGAAAATAAGGGAGCTGAATTTAGCGTAGCAGACTTAACTAAAAAACCAGCTAAGAAATCACCCGCAGCACCTTTTACGACATCTACAATTCAGCAAGAAGCGTCTCGTAAATTATATTTTTCCGTTAGTAAAACTATGCAAGTTGCTCAGCGTTTGTATGAACAAGGTTTAATTACCTACATGAGGACAGATAGTGTAAACCTTTCCAAGGAAGCAATGGAAGCTGCTAAAAATGAAATTGAAAACTATTACGGTAAAGAATTTTCTCAACCTAGAAGTTTTGCCAATAAAAATAAAGGTGCTCAAGAAGCGCATGAGGCAATTAGGCCAACTAATCTAGATGTACATTCGGTTGATTTGGAAAGAGATCAATCTAGGCTTTATGAATTAATATGGAAACGTACCTTGGCATCGCAAATGAGTGATGCTAAATTAGAAAATACAAATGTTAAAATTGCTGCTTCCACGCATGAGCAACAATTTACTGCAAGTGGACAAGTGGTGAAATTTGAAGGTTTCTTGAAAGTTTATTTAGAAGGAACGGATAATGAAGAAGAAGAGGAAGATGGTATGTTGCCTGCTATGAAGGTGAATGACACAGTGTCTAATCATTACATTACAGCAACAGAGCGCTTTACAAGACCTCCATATCGTTTTACAGAAGCTTCTTTAGTAAAAAGACTAGAGGAGTTGGGTATTGGACGACCTTCTACTTATGCACCTACAATTTCAACCATTCAGAATAGAAACTATGTTGAAAAAGGGCAGATAGACGGGGTAGAGAGAAATTATTGTCAGCTAATTTTAGAAAATGATAATATAAAGGATAATGAGCTAACTGAAAAAGTAGGTTCAGATAAAGGGAAGTTAATTCCTACGGATATTGGTATTATTGTAAATGATTTTCTTGTAAAGAATTTCGAGAGCATTTTACAATATAGTTTTACTGCTAATGTTGAGGAGACTTTTGACTTAATAGCTTCAGGTGATAAAGACTGGAAGATGATGATGAAAGATTTTTATAAAGAATTTCATCCTCAAGTATTAGATGTTCAGGAAAACGCAGAAAGAGGAAATGGAGAACGAATTTTAGGAGTGCATCCAGAATCAGGTAGGCGAGTAAGTGTTCGTTTAGGTCGTTTTGGCGCTATGGTACAGATTGGTGTTGTAGAAGATGAAGAGAAACCATTATTTGCAAGTTTAACTGAAACACAAAATTTAGGTTCGATTACTTTCGAAGAAGCACTAGACTTATTTAAGTTACCTAAAAATTTAGGGAATTATGATGAGCAAGAAGTAATAGTTAGTAACGGTCGTTTTGGTCCCTATATTAAATTTGGAGAGAAGTATGTGTCTCTTGAAAAAGGAGAAAACGCAATGGATGTTGATTTTGACCGTGCTGTAGAATTAATTGAAGCCAAGAAAATTGCTGATGCACCAATACATCATTATGAAGGTCATGAAGTGACTAAAGGAGTTGGTAGGTTTGGGCCATTTATAAAATGGAATGGAATTTTTATCAATGTAAATAAAAAATACGATTACGATAATTTATCGATTGCTGATTTGGAAGAATTGATTGAGATTAAAAAGCAAAAAGAGATTGATAAGTTAATTGTTAATTGGGAAGAAGAAGGAATACGTATTGAAAAAGCACGCTGGGGGCGTCATAATATTATCCAAGGAAAACTTAAGGTTGAATTGGCTAAAACTGTTGATGTATTGAAAATAACTTTAGAGGAAGCTCAAGAGTTAATAGAGGCAAAAAAACCTAAGAAGAAAAAGGCAGCCGCTAAAAAAAAACCAGCTAAAAAGAAAGCAACAGCTAAAAAACCAGCGACAAAGAAAAAAACAGTTGCTAAAAAAACTACTAAAAAATGATCATAGATTTTCTAACTCCCGTTTCTAATAATGTAGTTGCTCATGCAAAACTACAAGACAAACAGTCGTTAGGGAATTTAATATCGTTTTTTAAAGAAGACAATGGTTTTCCTGAAATTAAAAAAGGAGCGCTAGTTCTTTTAGGGGTTTTAGAGAATAGAAATGATGTAAATTATTTGGGGGAACAATTATCTCTTGATGAAATTAGAAAGTCATTTTGTGAATTGTTTCCTGGAAATTGGAGTTTGCCAATAATTGATATTGGAGACATACAACCTGGTGAGGCAGTTTCAGATACTTACTTTGCTTTAAAAAAAGTAGTTCAAGCTCTATTTAAGCAAGGAGCTATTCCAATTGTTTTAGGTGGCTCGCATGATTTGACTTATGCGATGTATAGAGCTTATGACGATTTAGATCAGATGGTAAATTTAGTATGTGTTGATGCTAAATTTGATTTAAAGGATCCCTCAGACGGAATAAAAAACAATAACTATATGAATAGTGTTGTTGTTGAAGAGCCTAATAATTTAATTAATTTCTCTAATATAGGCTTTCAAACTTATTACAACTCGCAAGAAGAAATTGATCTATTAGAAAAGTTGTATTTCGAGACTTATCGCTTAGGAGAAATAACTAACGATTTAGGCTTGGTAGAACCTATAACTAGAGATGCAGATATTGTAAGTTTTGATATTACTTCCATACAGGCTTCCGAAATAGGGAAAGGAAAATTTTATAGGTCTCCAAATGGATTTAGCGGAAAGGAGTCTTGTACAATAGCTAGGTATGCAGGAGTGAGTAATAAGGTGTCTAGTTTTGGTTTGTTTGAATTAACTAGTAAGCTTTCATCTTCAGGGATAATGCTAAACGCTCAAATGATTTGGTATTTTATAGAAGGCGTGAACTGCAGAATTCTGGAGCCATCTTTGAATTCAGAATCAGGATATAAAAAATACATTGTGCCGTCTCAAGATTATGATTTGGTTTTTTATGAAAGTTTAGTTAGTCAAAGATGGTGGGTGAAATTACCGGATAACGATGAAAATTGCAATAAAACTAAAAAACAATCGTTGTTATCATGCACGCATGAAGATTATTTGATTGCTTGTGACCAACAAATGCCTAAAAGAATATTCAAAGCCTTCAAAAAAAACTTAATTTAATTATTGCTTTATTATCGATAAAATGTTCTTTTGCTAAGGTAAAACACATATATTTTTTTATAATACTGCAAATGATTTAAAATAAAAGTTGTTTTTTTGAAAATATATAGATATGTTTACGGCCTTGAAAATAATAATATATTAATATAACACACCGATTCTATGAAGAAGTTTATTCTATTAACCATAATTGTTGCCTTTTTTACCAGTTGTGGTAGCAAGAATTCAGGAGAGCTTGTTGAAACACAGGGTAGGAAATGGCATCCGGAAAAACCTTACGGTATGAGTTTAGTGCCTGGTGGTTCTTTTACTATGGGTAAAACCGATGAGGATAGACCTGCAGTTCAAGATGCTCCTGCAAAAACGGTGACAGTTCGTTCTTTTTATATGGATGAAACTGAAATAACAAATGGAGAATATAGAACCTATGTAAATTGGGTTAGAGACTCTATCGTTAGAACAAAATTAGCCGTTTTAGCAGATGAACTTGGAGAAACAGGTTTAGATGATACAGGTAATAAAACAAAAGATGGAGGTATTGGTGACTATGCCTTTAAAGATGCAGATACCACTGATATTTCTGCTTGGGATAAATACATGTTAGATAACTATTACAGCTTAATGGATGGTTATGAAGGTAGAAAATTGAATCGTGATGCAGAGATTTTTACAGACACTGCAGATTATCCAGATGAATATTATTCTGAAGTGATGGATACAATGTATTTACCAATAGATGAAGCTTTTAATGGGAATCGTCCTTGGGATGTTAAAAAGTTTGTCTACAGATATAAGTGGTTGGATATTGAGGAAGCTGCAAAAGCAAAGAATAAAGGTAAAAGAAGAAGAGATTTTATAAAAACAGATACTGTTGAGGTTTATCCTGACACAACAGTTTGGATTAGAGATTTTGCATATTCTTATAATGAACCAATGCATAATGACTATTTCTGGCATGATGCTTATACTACATATCCTGTAGTTGGGATTTCTTGGGAACAAGCAAAAGCTTTTTGTGACTGGAGAACTCTAGTAAAAAATGCTGACAAGAAAAAAGGTCAGTCTCATGTAAACGGATTTAGATTACCATCAGAAGCAGAGTGGGAATATGCCGCTCGTGGAGGGTTAAATGGTGCAACTTACCCATGGGGAGGACCTTATGCTAAAAATGATAGAGGTTGTTTTATGGCAAACTTTAAACCTTTAAGAGGTGATTATGCAGCAGATCAAGCTTTATATACAGTAGAGGCAGATGCATATACTCCAAATGATTATAACTTGTATAATATGGCAGGGAATGTTTCAGAATGGACAGCCGATTCTTATGAGGGTAATGCTTATGAATACATGTCTACAATGAACCCAAGTGTGAACGATAAGAAAAACATGCGTAAAGTAATACGTGGTGGTTCTTGGAAAGATGTTGCTTTCTTTTTGCAAGTAAGTTCACGTGATTACGAGTATGCTGATTCAGCGCGTAGTTATGTTGGATTTAGAACGGTTCAAGATTATATGGGTACAGATGTTACTCAATCTAAAAACTCAAACCGATAAAAAATTATTATTACCATTAACAATTTTATATTAACTTAACTTAACTAAAAACTATTTATTATGGCACAATCAAAAGGATACAAAAGATTTATGGCAATGGCTTACGGACTAGGAGCTGCAGTTGTAATTTTAGGAGCACTTTTTAAATTAATGCATTGGCCTGGAGCAAGTGCAATGTTGATCGTTGGATTAGGAGCAGAAGCAATTATTTTCGCATTATCTGCATTCGAACCTTTAGGAGAAGATTTAGACTGGTCATTGGTTTACCCAGAATTGACTGGAGGAGCTTCAATGGGAGGAAACAAAGCAGTTGAAGCACCAGGAGATGCTAAAGGATTATTATCTCAAAAATTAGATGATATGTTAAAAGACGCTAAGTTAGATGCTAACTTAATGACTTCTTTAAGTTCATCTATACAAAACTTTAAAGGAGCTGCTGAAAATATTCAACCAGCAATTGACTCTATGTCTGCAACTAAAAAATATTCAGAGCAAATGTCATTAGCAGCTGGTCAAATGGAGTCTTTAAACTCTCTTTACAAAGTTCAAATGGAATCTGCTGCACGTCAAGCTGAAGCTAATAAAATGGCTGCTGATAACGCTGAAGGATTAAAATCTCAAATGGAATCTTTAACATCTAACTTATCTTCTTTAAATGGAGTATATGGTGGAATGTTATCTGCAATGACAAACAAATAATTAGTTTTTTAAACTAAAACATTAATTTATTAATTTAAAAATCTAATTGTAGTATGGCAGGTGGAAATTTATCTCCAAGGCAGAAAATGATTAACCTAATGTATTTAGTGTTAATTGCAATGTTAGCGCTAAATATGTCAAAAGAAGTTTTGACAGCATTTGGTATTATGAATGACAAGTTTGTTGAAAACAATCAAACTTCAGCATCTAAAAATGTAGCATTTTTAAATAAAATTGCACAAAAGGCAAAAGATGAACCAACACAATATAGTGTTGTAAATTCAAAAGCTAAAAACATCTCTAAAACATCAGCAGAATTTTATGCGTTTTTAGATGGTGTAAAAGCTAAAATGGAAGCACCTTATGTTGAGGATAAAGTAGATGGTGTTTTGCCATATGAATCTATGGACAAAGGAGATCACATAGATGAAGCATGGTTTAAAGGTGATAAATTATCAAAAGAGGGTGACGCTGTTGTTGCTGCATTTGATAAGTATAGAAACGATATGACTAATTTATTAGGGGAGGGAAACAAAACTCTTAAAGAAATATTGGTCGCAAAATTTAATACTGATAAAGTTGCAGATAAAGAAGGTGTAAAGAAGTTATGGTTAGATTATAACTTTAAAGGATTTCCTTCTATCGCTTCATTAGCGAAAGTATCTTCTATGCAATCTGATATTAAGGCATTAGAATCTGATGTTTTATCAAGATTATTATCTGGTAAGCAAGAATCTGCATTATCTTTTA
>CAWVSR010000025.1:0-12318 GCA_963932865.1 uncultured Kordia sp.
AAACTTTACAGCTTGCATATCCCAAATGTATTTTCTTGATGATGTAAAACCAAAATCTCTTACATTTTTTGCACTAAACTTCCAAGTTTTCTTGTCTGTAGCTCTACTTTTTTCGTTTAATTCTGCTTCCTCTTGATTTACAATCATTACTGGCTTATCAAACGATTTTCTAGCTTGATTGTAACGATTCATCATCTTTTTAGAAAAAACTTCTTTTCTGTTTTGTAGTGTTCCAGTAGCATCAACAATATGATCTGCCGGTACTGTAATATTAACATCATAATCACCAAATACTAATGCAAATTCTCCATTCCCCCAAAATTGGTAATTCTGCCATCCTTCAACATCATTATAAACACACATTCTAGGAAAAAACTGAGCTATTACATAAGAATAGTTATCATCTTTTTTAAAATACTCATAACCAGAACGACCTCTATTTGCTACGTGATCATTAATATTATACCACCATTTTACTGAAAAAGAAATTTTCTCTCCAGCTTTTAAAGGCTTGTCTAAATCAATACGCATCATTGTTTGATTAATAGTGTATTTTAAACCTTTACCATTATCTCCCTTTACATATTCTATATTAAAACCTCCATCAAAAGGAGCATCAAAATGTTTCCCTGCAAATGAAGCAGGTTGTTCTGCTGCTCTAACTCCTTCTCCGTTTCTTAGAGGAGACTTTGAGTCTTTTGCTCTTACATTTTGGTCTAATTGTAACCATAAATATGCAAGTGCATCTGGTGAGTTATTTGTATAAGTAATCGTTTCTTGACCTAATATTTTTTGTTGAGTATCATCTAATTCAAGATTGATTTTGTAATCAGCTTTCTGTTGGTAATACTCATGCCCAGGTGCACCTGATGCTGTCCTGTATTGATTAGGAGTTGAAAACTCCTGATACAATTGTCTGAACTTATTTGTGTTTAAATGCCCAGGTTCTTTTTCTTCTTTTTGAACGTCTTGCGCGAATGTAAGTCCACTAAGTAACAACAAAGTTGTTAAAATTAAATGCCTGTATTGTTTCATTTTTAATTATGGTTTAGCTTGTGAAAATAAATCATTTTGTGGAGAATGAATCATTAATTATCAAAATTTAACAATCCTTTAGCATTATCCTTAATGCATAAGAAGCTTTTCTTTTTGTTATTTATTTTTAAGTGCGTAATATTTTGTTGACTTTCAAACATATCTAACAATAATTTATTAGTGACTTGTATTGATTTAATATTACTAATATTTTCAATTTCAAAATAACAGTGCACCATATCGTCTTCAATTTCTTTACCTATAAATTTTAAAGACTCTACGTTATCATTAATTTTAAAAGACATTCTTTTTGAAAAATATTTTTCAATGTAAGTATTTGATTCTTTTTCTTCTAAATGTATTACTTTTTCATATCGTTCTTCTAAAACACTCTCAAGGTCATCTATAAACAATCGTGAAATAATTTGTACTGATTTTTTACTATCAACGTATTCAATATCTGTAACACTTACATAGTATTTGTGAAGGTTTTTAAAGCTTGACAAAAAAAATACCATTATCAGTATTAAAACGCTGTTTTTTAAAATTCTCATGTATTATAATTTAGTTCTTAGGTTTATTTTTATTTTGCTGTGCAAGATATGTTTTTGATTTTGCTTTTATAAAATCATAAATAATAATATTACTATTTGATTTTACAATTTGATTAAAAAGTTTATCATCAGAAACATAATATATAAAATGATATAATTTGTCTTCCGGTATATTAAAATCATCTCGCATAATTTCTTTAAAGTTAGCGTAGACCAAATTTTCTTTGTTTATTTTATTTTCAAGCCTAATAATTTTTTTTAATCTTTTTGTTCTTCCTGAAATTGCATTTATTATTGCATCAATCCCCCCGTCTGAATGAGTAGCTGTATATAATTTTCTTTCTGCTTGTGTAGGAGGTATGACATTTGCGTTGGGTAAGTTTAATGTCTTTGCAGTAAGAACATCTTTTGTTTTTATATTTCTAGAATCTGCTAATAAATCTCCAGATAGATTAGGTTTTATATATACAGCATCAAGCTCATTAACTTGTTCCTTAAGAAGAACTGATAATTGCATACTATTAATTATTACTTTAGATATTACAACTTCTTTCAACTTAAACTGAATAGCACTAAAAACTAATGTGTCATTTATTCTTATAGGAATCTTAAATATTCCTTTTTCATCCGTAATCGTATATTTATTATATGTTTTATTAAAAACATGAATCGATTCGATTTCTCCAGAATTCATTACTTTTCCTGAAATTAATTTTTGCCCGAAAATAACAAAAGGAAAAATTAGTAAAATATAAAATGTATATCTCATGAATTTTTTTATGATTAGTGAGTAAAAATTAGCACTTATTATTAGAATTATTAATATACTGTTTTTATTTAAAAACGCTTTTGATTTCTTTTTAAGAAACTCATACAAGATTAAATCTTTTTTTTAAGCTACTATTTTATTGAAATTTATATCTTCTGAAGAATAATACAAAAATTGAAATAGCTGAACTTCGGATATGTTAAAATCACTAAGAATTACATCTTTAAATTTTAGTAAAACTTCCTCTTCATTTTCCTCTTTTATTTGAAACTCAACATTTCTTTTTAACCTTTTTGTTCTACCTAAAACTGTATTAATTATTGGGTCTAGTGCAATAGAACCAACTAAGATTCCTAAAAGATGAATTGGTTTAAAATCTCCTGCTGTTTTTAACTTTCTCTCAGAAGAAGTTAATTTTGGTTTTCCTGCATTTGGCAAACCTAGGCTTATAGCATTTACGTTATTTTTTGTTTTAATATTTCTTAAATCTACAATCAAATTTCCTGATAAATTGGGTTTTATATAAACCGCCTCTAATTCATTCACCCGTTCTTCAAGACCCGCCGTAAAGATCATACTGTTTAATTCATTTTTAGAAATTACTACTTCTTTTAGTTTGTATTGTAAACCGCTAAAAACCAAAGTATCATTAAAACGAACATCAATAGTAAACTCCCCATTAATATTTGTAACAGTATATTTATTATTTGTCTTATTTAAAACATGTATAAACTCCTTGTCAGAAGTACTTATTATTTTTCCTGAAATAGATTTGCCCGAAACAGCTTACAATAAATAATATAAAAAAATAGAATACATACTTCATTTTGAATCTATGAATTGTTTCCTTAATTTTAATAATCTAGTCAATAGTTGAAATTTATCTCTTTTTTTCAGAGCCCTAATCACCTCCTGATCTAGTTCAGAAAATTGAATAAATCGTTCTTCGTCTTCTTTTAGTAATTGCAAGTCTTTACTATAAAAATCCATACCATAATAAAGAACTAAATCATTTCTAGAGAAAGGTAATGGAATTACATCTGGTATTACCACTTTATTGCTTTTTGGAATTAACAGCCCAATCAAACCTATGATATTTATTCCTCCAGGCAAAGGTTCTTTTGGTATTGAACTTTGATTATCAATACTTAAAGCCCCCTTAAAACCGCCTAATCCTCTAAAACTATTTGTTAACGAGAGTTCCATGGGCACTTCAGCTTTAATAGACTTTATATCTAAACCTAAGTTTCCAGATAATTTATTACCCATATACACTGTTTCAAGAACATTATCTGCTTGAGATAAATAAACCTCTAATTGCTTACTCTTTAAAACACTTTCCGTTATTAACAAGGTTTTGGTCTTGTATAATAAACCACTTATTTTAATTGTATCATTTATACTAACTAATAATTCAAATTCACCCACTAAATTTGTTATTGTAGCGCTCTCGCTTGAAATATTTAGTATATGTATGCCTTCAATATCTTTTGAGTTTGTAACTTTTCCTTTAAGTAGTGTCTGACAAAATGTTACTTTTGAAAAAAATAACAATAAAAATAATATCCAGTTCCCCATTCCATAAAAGAACAGTATAATCTGTTAAATAAAAGTTTAATCAACGCTAAACTTTTGTTAAAGAATGAGAATAGCTATTTTTACAACAATACATTTTTTTAGAACTTACCACTATATATCATGAAAAAAATACTTATTGCAAGCACCTCAACTATTCACGGCAGCGGATACTTAGAATATTTACTACCAACTTTATCAGATCATTTTAGTAATTGTAAAGAAATTATTTTTATTCCCTTTGCAAGACCTAGCGGAATAACACATGATGAATATACCAACATCGCAAAAAAAGCATTTGCTAAGATTAATATTAATGTTAGAGGTCTACATGAATTTGAAGACTATAACCATGCATTAAAAAACGCTCAAGGTATTTTTACAGGTGGTGGAAATACTTTTTTATTAGTTAGCCAATTGTATAAACAAAAAATAATAAATTCCTTAAAAGAAATTGTTACCAATGGAATTCCTTATTTAGGAACTAGTGCGGGAAGTAATATTTGTGGATTAAACATGAGTACAACTAATGATATGCCTATAATATATCCTCCAAGTTTTTCAACATTAGGATATATTCCGTTTAACATTAACCCGCATTATTTAGACCCTGACCCTACTTCTACTCACAAAGGAGAAACAAGAGAAACACGTATTAAAGAGTTTCATAAATTCAACTCCGTTCCTGTTGTTGGATTACGAGAAGGAAGTTGGCTATCTGTAATCGGAAAAACTATTACATTAGAAGGAGCTTTAAATGCTCGAGTTTTTGAGTATAACAAACCTCCTTACGAAGTAAAACCTAAACACGATTTTTCAAATTTAAATTAATGGTATAAAAAAAGGATTTTCAATTAAGAAAATCCTTTTTTATTGAGCGAGAGACCGGGTTCGAACCGGCGACATTCAGCTTGGAAGGCTGACGCTCTACCAGCTGAGCTACTCTCGCAAACGCATGGCAAATATATGTCTTTTTAATTTGTTTAACCAAATATATTTTAAAAAATATTATTGCCCTTTTTGTAAACAAAAAAAGGATTTTCAATTAAGAAAATCCTTTTTTATTGAGCGAGAGACCGGGTTCGAACCGGCGACATTCAGCTTGGAAGGCTGACGCTCTACCAGCTGAGCTACTCTCGCAAGCGTTCGGCAAATATAGAAAGTTTTATTGCTTAAAACCAAACTTTTATTAGCTAAAAATTGAATTATTTTACAACAACTTAAATGTCAAACAGATAAGAAAAAACATACTATAAAGTTTTGTAAAAGTGATACCCATAAATCTCATATCCTTCATTATAATAAAACTTATGAGACGGATAGTTTTGAACATAAGTGTTTAATTCACTTGTATTACAACCTTTATTCTTTACATAATTATGTATCCAATCAAAAAAATGCTTTCCCAATCCTTTTCGCCTATACTCATTTGCTATATAAACATGATCTTGTTCCACGCTTTTTCCTGAATAATGACGTGTCATGAACCACATACCCGACATGCCTATTAATTTATCATCGTCATACATAACAGCGCATTCATAATTTTGAGTAGACATTTCTAAAAAACGGTCTTCCAAAATCTTTCTTTCTGTTTTCCCTGCAGTATACTCCATCATAAGGGGTATTACATCTAATATGCATTCTTTAGGTAAAACTTTTATTGATATATTCATGAAGTAAATTGCTAATGATTATTTTTGGTCATCAAATTTAGTCGAAAAAAAGAGTATTTATTACAGATGGAGCGAATTATTGAAACGGAAAGATTATACCTCAGAAAACTCATGTTAAAAGATGCTTCTTCAATCTTTAAAATGAATAACAATCCGAATATCTTAAAACATAAAGACTATACTACTCTAAAAAACATTAAGGAAACCGAGAGATTTATTGAACTTCATTTAGAAGATAAACTATCTAACATTACAAGATGGGCTGTTTGCGGAAAAAGACAAGGAGAGTTTTTGGGTTTTTGTACTCTAAAATACAACCAAACAGAAGATCAAACTATAATTGAACATCAATTTTCTGAAAAATATTGGAATAAAGGTTTTGCAACTGAAGCAACAAAAGGAGTCATTACATATGCATTTAATGCATTAAGAATTCAAAATGTTTATGCATATATAGACAAAGGGAATAAAAGCGCTATTAAAGTAGCTTTAAAAGCTGGGTTGACCTTTTTAAAAGAAACAATTCAAAATGAAAATTTAACCAACTTATATCATAAAAAAAATAACCTCGTAAGTGTTCGTGAAATTTCTACAGCGGATACACTTATGATAAGACAGTCAGTACTGAGACAAGGCAAACCAATTGAATCTTGTTTTTTTGATGGAGATAACAGAAAAAATACTTTACACTTAGGTCTATATTATTACGGGAATTTAATTGGCATAGCAACTTTTATGGAAAATAATCATCCTGATTTTGACGAACTAACACAATATCAATTAAGAGGAATGGCAATCTTACATCAGTTTCAAGGCAAAAGACTCGGTAATGTTTTATTAGAAGAAGGTATAAAGAAATTAAAAAAACGAAAAGTTAATCTACTTTGGTGTAATGCTAGAGAAATTGCTACAAACTTTTATTTAAAATTTGATTTTAAAATCTATGGTAAATCTTTTGAAATTAAAGGTATTGGTAAACACTTTACTATGTTTAAAAGCTTAAAATAAATATATTTATAAAAACATCATGTTACTATAATTGAATACTAACTTATAATTTCGTAAATTTATTTTTATAATTCTCTTTAAACCCCACAAAGAAGCCTATATTTTTAATAATAAAGAATACAACTTAAAAAACACAGATAACTTCTTAATCTATATAAAATAGCCTACTGTAATTAAAATTATTAATTTTAATACATAGCCTTTGAAAAGCAACATATTTTACATCATACTTTTATTAAGTGTCTTTAGTCTATTATCTTGTAAAAAAAAGAAAAAAGAAAAACAGGAAGAAACTAAAGAAAGGTTAATTGAAAAGAAAAAACATATTAGTATTTCTAAAGTAGAAATTGCAAAAGAACTTTTAATTTTAAAAAATGATTCTTTATCGAAAATAAAAAACAAAGATTCCGTAATTGCTTTTTATAAGCTTCATAAAGGAGAAGCTGCTTGGAAATCAATTAATAATAGAAAAATCTTATTGACAGCAATATCAAATTCAAAAAAACACGGATTAAACCCATCTGATTACAATGAAAATAAGATTAAAGCTATTGTTAATTCGGATTCTTTAAATCTTCTAAATAACACTAAAATAGATTTATTTCTTACGGATAATTATCTAAGTTACGCTTACCACTTAGCGAATGGAAAAATAAACTCTAAAGATTTGTATGATGATTGGAAATTAAATTCTAACATCTATAATTTCAATTCAATTTTAAATCAATCATTAAATGAGAATTCGTTACAGAAATCATTTGAAGAATTCGTGCCTAAAAACATAATTTACAGTTATTTAAAAAAACAACTCCCTATTTACAAAACAAAAATCACTCAAGACTCTTCAAGAACCATTCTAATAACAGGTTTGAAAATAAAACCAATGGGAAGTAATGATCGAATAATTAATATTCGTAAAAGATTGAACGAACTTGGTTTTTTAAAAGACACGCTAGTAAACAGTTCTAAAGTTTTAGATAGTACTTTACAAATAAGTATTCAAAAATTTCAAGGTTCTAAAAAATTAAAAACAGATGCTATCATTGGAGATGAAACTATTAATGCCTTAAATGAAACATATCAGGACAAGTACAATAGTATTCTTGCTAATTTAGAACGATTTAGGTGGTTTCCTAGAAAACTTGGTAATGATTATATTTCTGTAAATATAGCAGACTACAACTTGCAACATATAACTAAAAAAGACACCTCATCCTATAATGTTATTGTAGGTAAAAGTAGTCGTAAAACTCCTGTTTTTACTTCTCAAGTTAATTATTTAGAATTTAACCCTAAATGGTATATCCCTCCAACAATTAAAAAAGAAGATATAATTCCTGCTGCTAAAAAAGATATTAATTATTTAAGAAATAAAAAAATTTCTGTATTCTATAAAGGGGAAAAACTAATTTTAGATTCTATCAATTGGTCTTCTAATGACCCCATAAAATATAGCTATGTACAAAGTGCAGGAAATAGTAATGCATTGGGAAGAGTGAAAATAATTTTTCCTAATGACTTCTCAGTTTACCTACATGATACTTCTAGTAAATATTTATTTAATAAGATATACAAAGCAAGAAGCTCTGGTTGTGTTAGAGTTCAAAATGTGTTTTCTTTAGCAGGTGACATACTAAAAAAGACTGAAAAAGAAATAACAGACATCATAGAAACCGATAAAACTAAGCGAATACATGTTAATAATATAATCAATGTTCATTTTTTATATTGGACTGTTACATTCAATGAAAAAAATAAACCCATATTTATAAATGATGTTTATAAATTAGATAATGAATTGGCTGAAAAATTAACTTATAAGCTTTGAGTTAGTATTGTAATTTTTATTAGGATGGTAAATAAACAAACAAGATTTATTTTTTATTTTTTTAATTATTGATGAATTTATTTCTTTAGGTACCGCAGGACAACCTAAACTTCTTCCTAAACAACCATTTTTCCTTAAAAAATTAGAACTAGCGTATTTAGCGCCATGAAACACTACATATCTTTTTCTTGCATTTGTATTAAATCCTTTTTCCTGACCATCTAAAAATAACGACAAACCATTTTTTCCGTAATATGTTTTGTCAGTAATGTAAAAACCTAATGAACTTTGATTTGAGTTATTTGTATTTGAAAACTTAGAAGCATATTCAATTCCTGTATTTTTCCCGTGGGCAACAACTGTATTGAAAACTACTTTATTTGTTAACATATCTAAAACCCATAACCTTTTAACAGAAGATGACAAACTGAAATCTATTATGGTAAGTGTTTCATTTTCAATTTTTCCTTTAGCTTTTAATTTTAAATACCCGGTAATTGCATTTGAAAAACAAGCTAGTTTTGGAACCGATTTATTTTGGTTTACAAAAGACTTATAAAGATTAATAATCTTTATATCTTTTTCAATTGAAGCAACTAATTCTTCAGAGTTGATTTTTGGTGAATCAAAAGTATTAAAAGAGCATAAAAAAATAATGGCAACTAAAAAACATGGTAAACGTAAATACATAGGTTAAGATGGTTTGTTTATTTCTATTTTCAAAGAACTCAAATATATCAACTTATTAATGAAATACAAGTTTTTTTGTGTAAATCACACTAATTTTGTTGTAAAACAACTATATTAAAAGTGTTAACCTTATTTACACACCAAATAATTAATGTGTTATTTAATAGTCAAGATTCAATAAATAATCAAAAATATTATAGTTTTGACAATAATCATACGCACAAACAATTGAGCATTTGTCCTTATCTTTGTCGATAACTTAAAAATACTATGAATAAAAAAACAATCCTTTTAATATTAGATGGATGGGGAATACCTCAAGACGAAAACGCATCTGCAATTCATCATGCAAAAACACCATTCATAGATAGTTTGTATAAAAATTACACAAACACAACACTACTAACTCACGGAATGAATGTTGGTCTCCCTGAAGGACAAATGGGAAATAGTGAAGTTGGACATATGAATTTAGGAGCAGGAAGAATTGTTTATCAAGACTTAGCAAAAATCAATTTAGCTTTAAAGAATAACACTCTAAAAGACGAATTAGGTATTATAAATGCATTTTCTCATGCAAAAAAACATGGTAAAAACATTCATTTCCTTGGCTTAGTTTCAGACGGAGGTGTTCACGCACACATCAACCATATTAAAGGTTTAGTTGATGCTGCTGAAGAGTTTGGAATAAAAAACTCTTTCATTCATGCATTTACTGATGGTAGAGATGTTGATCCTAAATCTGGCATTAAACATATTACAGATTTAGAAAATCACATTAAAAACACCAAAACAAAATTAGCTTCCGTTATCGGAAGATATTATGCAATGGACAGAGATAATAGATGGGAACGAATCTCGCAAGCATACAATCTATTAGTAAACGGTAAAGGACAGCAAACTGAAAACATTACAGAAACAATTCAACAAAATTATGATGCATCAATAACAGATGAATTTATAAAACCATTAGTGATTACTCATAAAGGAAAACCTGTTACTACAATTAATGAAGAGGATGTAGTAATTTTCTTTAATTTCAGAACAGATCGAGGAAGAGAACTAACAAGTGCCTTAACACAATTTGATTTTCCTGATTATAAAATGCGAAAATTAAACTTGCACTTTACGACATTAACAAACTATGATGAATCATTTAAAAACATTAATGTAGTTTTTAATAAAGAAAATATAAAACACACATTAGGAGAAACGATATCAAAAGCAGGAAAAAAACAAATAAGAATAGCTGAAACAGAAAAGTATCCGCATGTCACTTTTTTCTTTAACGGTGGAAGAGAAGAACCATTTAATAATGAAAAAAGAATTCTTTGCCCGTCTCCAAAAGTAGCTACATATGATTTACAGCCAGAAATGAGTTCTTACGCAATTGCAGAAGCAATAGTTCCAGAAATCAAGAATCAATCGGCAGACTTTATTTGTTTGAACTTTGCAAACCCAGATATGGTTGGACATACCGGAAGCATGGAAGCTGCAATAAAATCATGTGAAGCTACAGATATATGTACGAAACAAGTTATAGAGGCTGCATTACAAAATGGATATACTACTTTGGTTATTGCAGACCATGGTAATTGTGAAAAAATGTTTAATGAAGATGGAAGTCCAAACACTGCTCACACTACAAACCCAGTACCTTTTATTGTTGTTGATAAAGATATAAAAAGTCTAAAACACGGAGTTTTAGGTGATATCGCTCCTACGGTTTTAAAATTATTAGATATTAAAAAACCAGAATTAATGACTCAAAATTCACTTATATAAAACAATTAGTTTAGATAACAATAGATACTGCAAGTATGCATATTTTTTTAGTACTTTTACAAAACGATCAAATAACCTCATGATTTCTAAAGACAAACTTCTTATTGCGATAGATTTTGACGGAACAATCGTTGAAGACGACTATCCTAACATTGGATCACCTCAACTATTTGCTTTTGAAACAATGAAACGTTTACAAAATGATGGACATCGGTTAATATTATGGACCTACAGGTGCGGAAATAAATTAGATGATGCTGTAGAATTCTGTAAAAAAAATGGTATTGAATTTTACACAGTTAACAATACATTCCCTAATGAAAATTATGATCAAAAGGAGAGTAGAAAAATAGGAGCAGATTTATTTATTGACGATAGGAATATTGGTGGATTTATTGGTTGGGGAGAAATATACCAACTACTTACAAAAGAAACTCCTCCTAAATTAAATGTAAAAAGAAAAAGTATATTTTCATTTTTTAAAACATCAAATGATTAAATTAAAAACTAAAGAAGAAATAGAAATTATGCGCGAAAGCGCTTTAGTAGTTTCTAAAACATTAGGTATCATCGCTGGTGAAATAAAACCAGGCATTACCTCTTTACAATTAGATAAATTAGCGGAAGAACACATCAGAGATTTAGGAGCTATTCCAGGATTCTTAGGCTTGTATGATTTTCCCAACACATTATGTATTTCACCAAATGCACAAGTAGTTCACGGCATCCCTAACAAGAAACCTTTAGTAGATGGAGATATCTTATCTGTTGATTGTGGAGCTATCTTAAACGGATACTATGGTGATCATGCTTACACTTTTGAAGTTGGCGAAGTTGCTACTGAAACAAAAGAACTTCTTAAAGTTACCAAAGAAAGTTTGTATGTAGGTATTCGAGAGTTAAAAGAAAACAATCGAGTTGGAGATGTAGGTTTTGCTATACAAAAGTATTGCGAAGACAGAGGATATGGTGTTGTTAGAGAACTTGTTGGTCACGGCTTAGGCAAAACCATGCACGAGGACCCACAAATGCCTAATTACGGAAAACGCGGAAGAGGTAAGAAATTTAAAAACGGATTGGTAGTTGCTATAGAGCCTATGATTAACATGGGAACACATAAAATAGAACAATTACGAGATGGGTGGACTATATTAACTAACGATAGAAAACCTTCAGCACATTTTGAACACGATGTTGCTATTGTTGACGGTAAACCTCAATTGCTCTCAACTTTCGACTATATATACGAAGCTCTAGGAATAACAAGTACTGAAGAAGATGAGTTCAGAAAGAAATAGATATCATTCTTTATGAAGAAGATCTTCAAGTTTTTATTAAATACCATACCAAGACCTTTGTTAATTAGAGTAAGTTATTTGGTTCGTCCAGTTTTAGCTA
>CAWVSR010000026.1:0-11984 GCA_963932865.1 uncultured Kordia sp.
GCCAATCTATTAACAGATGCTTGCATAAAAAACCAGCAGTAATCATTCTTACCCTATTATGCATGTAACCTGTTGCATTCAATTGACGCATTCCAGCATCTACTAAAGGATATCCTGTTTCCCCATTGCACCACTTTTCAAACTCATTTTCATTATTTCTCCAGGGTATCAAATCATATTTTTTCTTAAAATTTGAATCAACTACCCTTGGAAAATGAAATAATACCTGCATAAAAAATTCTCTCCAAATAAGTTCACTTAAAAATGTTGCATTAGTTTTTAAAGCATAAAGTACCATTTTACGGACACTAACCAATCCAAATCTTAAATAAGGAGACAAATAAGAGGTTTTATCTTGATCAGGAAAATCCCTTATTTCATCATAATTTTCTAGATTTGATAAATCATAAGGTCTTATAAGTATTAAACTATTAACAAAACCAATTGATTTTAAGGAAGGTATTTCAACATATAGTTTAGAAAAGTTAGAAAAATCAATATCATAATTTAAAGTGTGTAACTCTTTATTAAAATATTTTAACCACTTATTTTTATATGGCGTATAAACAGTGTAAGGCAAACCATCATTTTTTACAACTTCATTTTCTTCAAAAATAACTTGATCCTTAAAAGAATACATTGACAATCCTTTATCATTTAATAAAGTTTGTACTTCTAAGTCTCTTTTAATAGCATAAGGCTCGTAATCTTTATTTACAAAAACAGCTTCTATATCGTTTTCTGCTATTAAAGCTTCCCAAATACTTAGTGGCTTCCCTTTTTTAACAATCAAAGATGCCCCATGACTCTTTAAAATATCGTCTATATGTGATAATGTTTTATAAATAAAAGAAACCCGGGCATCGTCTTTTGGAAGTTTATTTAATATTTCATCATCAAAAATAAAAATAGCCTGAACTTTATTAGATGTTTTTAAAGCATTATGTAATGCTACATTATCTTCTAAACGCAAATCTCTACGAAACCAAAAGAAAGTGGTTTTATTTGTCATTAAATAATTTTTCTAAAGCATTAAACCTGAATTCAAATATGGATTTTAATTGATTCTTAACAAATAACCTTTGTGCTATATGGCCTAAAAAACCAAATGGAATTTTATAAGAAATTTTATCTTTAAGTAATGTTTTACCATTCTCTAACTCCTCAAACCAATGCTCATGATGCCACATTTGATATGGACCAAAACGTTGTTCATCAATAAAAAAAGAATGCTCTTGTACGTTCGTAATTTCAGTAACCCAATTTGTTTTAATAAAAGGTAAAGGGCAAACTTTGTAGGTTATTATTTGCCCTTTGTATACTTTTTTATTTACCTTAGAAGTGATATCAAAACTCATTTCAGGAGGCGTAATATTTGCTAAATTTTCAGGTGAAGAAAAATAATCCCAAGCCTTTTCAAGCGATATATTTACAACTTGCTCTGAAGTTAAGGTATAAATACCTGAATGTTTTTTAAAATCAAGCATTTACAATAATTTAGTTATTTTAGTACTCATAGGAGTTGTTGTTGAATAGAAAAAATCAATTAAATTCCCTTCTTCATCAACTAAATACTTTTGAAA
The DNA here is from genome assembly GCA_963932865.1 of uncultured Kordia sp. Classification (GTDB taxonomy): domain Bacteria; phylum Bacteroidota; class Bacteroidia; order Flavobacteriales; family Flavobacteriaceae. The sequence continues at coordinate 1,584 of CAWVSR010000026.1, forward strand.
ATTCCACTTAACTGAAGAATTTACTTTTCCGTTTTTATCTTTTTTTGTTAACCATTGATATAAAGGATGCTGGTTGTCACCTTTTACAGCTATTTTTTCTGTTAGAGGAAAATCTACACCATAATTTAATTTACAAAAAGATTGAATTTCACTTTTTGTTCCTGGCTCCTGACCTCCAAATTGATTACAAGGTAAACCTACTACAACTAGTTTATCATCATATTTTTTATATAACTCTTGTAAACCTTCATACTGGCCAGTAAAACCACATTTAGACGCAACATTTACAAATAATATTTTCTTACCTTTAAACTGATTAAGGTCTAATACCTCTCCATCAATTCCTGCTAATTTAATGTCATACAAAGACTCTTTAGACGTTGAGTTTTGTGCATTTCCTAAAAATGTAAATAATGCCATAATGATTGTAATTTTTAACGTTTTCATTTATTTAATTGTTATTTTATCTATTACTAATTTAAAATCTTCATTCTTTTTGTTGCCAACAAGAATAGCTATCTCATTTATACTTGAACTAGAAAAATTTTCTTGGTTCAGTTTATACCCCCTAAATGATGGATAAAAATCTTTTAAAGGCAATTCAATATCTTTCATTTCATTTGAAGTTTGGAAAGATTGCACATACCAATACCTCTGACTATAACTAGATTTAATTCTGAATTGATATTTTTTATTATCTCCTAGAGCTCTAAGTATAATTTTCTTTGAATCATTTGATAATTTAATATTTAATGGCAATCTAGTCATCGCAAAACCACCATTGTTTGCTGTTGAAACATTACCTGAAAATACACCATTACCATTTTTATCTAGCTTCATTCTTGAAGTAGAAATCCCTCCCATAACATTGTCATTAGTTTCATACCATTGACTAATATCACAATCTGAGTTAAAATCAAAAATCACTATACTCGCATTTGTTGTCATAAAAAAAATAAAAAATAAAATTTTATTCATTATTAAAGTTTTAAGCTTACTATTCCTGCGTCAATAGGGAATACTTGTCCGGATATTGCTTTTGATTTATTCGACAATAAATATGATGCCAAAGAAGCTACATCAGAACCTTCTAAATATGTTTTTAAAGGGTGCCTGTCTTTCATCACTTCTTTCTGCTTATCATTTCTTAATAACCTAGCTGCTAATGTTGTGTCTGTAACTGTTGGCGCAATTACATTAAATCGAATTGAAGCTGCATATTCTGCCGCTAACGACTTTGCTAAACCCTCTACAGCAGATTTACTTGCAGCTACACTTGAATGAAAAGGCATTCCCATTTTTGTAGCAACTGTACTAAATAACACAACACTACCATTATTGGTTTTTAATAACTTAACATATTTCTGAATGACTTTTACTGCGGATATCACATTAATTTCAAAGTCTTCACGAAAATCATCTAGTTTTAATCTTCCAATAGGCTTTAAATTAATACTACCTGGACAATATACTAAGCCATCTATTTCGTCAATTTCCGGCAGCTCGTCATTTAAAACATCTAAAGAATGATGTGTTATATTTTCATGTTGCTCTATTTCATTTCTACTAAAATTAATTATCTTATGGGTGTCTTTTAAATCGTCTACTAGAGCTTTACCAATTCCTTTACTACCTCCTACTATTAAAATTGTTTTCATATTTATATATCTTTAAAATTATTAGTTTATTCATTTTCATTAACTAATGCATTAATCATTCCATTGAAAATAAAACTATGAAATGGTAATATAGAATACCAATACACTCTACCTAAAACCCCTTTTGGTCTAAAAACTGCTCTTTGGTACAATCTATTTTTAACTATTTTAAACTCTAACCAAGCTTCACCAGGAAGTTTCATTTCTGCAAAAAGCAATAATCTTTTTTCTTTTTTATCTGCTAATAGTACTCGCCAAAAATCTAAAGGATCTCCTGGTTCTAGATATGTATCGTGAGTTCTACCTCTTCGTAAACCAACACCTCCAAATAATTTATCCATATACCCCCTAAGCTTCCAAAGAAAATTAAAACTATACCATCCGTTTTTACCTCCTATAGACCAAATTTTATTGATTGTAAATTCTTCATTTGTTATTTTTCTTGATCGCACATCTCTAAAACATCCAAAATGAGGTATTTGTATGTGATCTGATATTTGATCATGAAAAACACCACTACTCATTGCGTCTTTCCAACTTGAAACAACTGCGTGTTGTTCTATTTTTTGAAATGCTAAATTTACAGCCTCTTTATAAGAAATAGGAGTAACATTCAATATTTGATTAATATTACTATGCTTAGCAATGACTTCTACTTTCATGCTATCTACTAGGGCTTGCGCTAAATTAAAAGAGGTAGATGTTACAAAATACAACCAGTAAGAGGATAATTTTGGAGATAAAATTGGTAGGGTAAAAATGTATCTTTTAAAGCCTCTAACTTCAGCAAATTCTAAAAGCATTTGTTTATAAGTTAATACTTCTGTTCCACAAATATCAAAAGACTTGTTGTAAACTAATAAATTACCTGCAGCTCCATTTAAAAAAGATAAAACATCGCGAACTGCAATTGGTTGTGATTTTGTATTTAACCATTTAGGTGTTATCATTAAAGGAAGCTTTTCAACAATATCACGTATAATTTCAAAAGAAGCACTTCCACTTCCAACTATAATACCTGCTCTAAACGTAGTAAGTGAATATTTATTTGAATGCAACTGCTTTTCAACCTGAAAACGAGATTCTAAGTGTTTTGACAATGAAGAATCGTTTACAATACCACTTAAATAAATAACTTGTTTACAGTCTGTTTTTTCAACTAACTTTTTAAAATTTTGAGAACATACTTTTTCTAATTCTTCAAAATCATTAGCGTTTGTTGACATCGAATGGATTAGGTAATACGCAACATCAATATCATGTTCAAAAATAACATCTTTGATATCTAAAAAATCAACTTTTATAAATTTAATATTTTTTTTATATTCAATTTCATCAGGTATTCTTTGTAAATCACGAACACAACAAACTAATTCATGCTCTGCCTCAAGAAGTTTTAAAACTAGTCTTTTAGCTATATAACCTGTAGTTCCTGTGATTAAAATTTTCATTTAAACGTTTTGATTAAAGTTATTATGAAATACCTGAAAATATTTTTAAAAAAATATTTAATCTCATTTAATTAATTACATATTTTTATAATTGTTAATTTTTATGTCATTTGACCTTAAGTCATGCATTAAATTATAAAGCCCAAAAAATGTTCTATTAATATAAATAAAATGTTTTGAACCTCTATTTCCATTCATCTTTTTAAATTCAGTACTTTTTGCATATTTCTGTCCTAAATCTGCTATCTTACCAAAGAAAGTTTCATCTGAAAAATCAAAATCGTCTTTTTGGAATGGTAATGTAAATAAGGACAACATCTCGTAAAACAAATCTTTAAAAAAGGTAATTTCCTCTACAGAATCATCTTTTCTTAAAATTTCTAACTCATATAGCTTACTTTCAAAAAAAACAGGATCATCAATATTTTCTTTTTTAGCCAATTCAAAATAAGGTACATAAAAACTTTCAGGAACTTCTTTCATACAACCAAAGTCGATGACTATGAGTTCATTTTTTTCAGAAACTAAAAAATTTCCAGGATGCGGATCTGCATGAACTTTTTTCAAAACATGCATTTGATACATGTAAAAATCCCACAAAGCTTGTCCTAGCTTATTTGAAACCTCTTGATTAAAATCCTTTTTGGTAAACTCTGAAAGATGTATACCGTCCATCCAATCCATAGTTAATATTCTATCTGAAGAATATTCTTGGTAGTATTTTGGAAAACTTAAATTAGGTATGTGTGAACAAGCTGAAGCTATTTCATTACTCTGCTTTAATTCTAATATATAATCGGTTTCTTCTAATAGTTTATTTTCTACTTCTCTAAAATACTCATTAGACCCTTCTCCTTTAATATTAAACATTTTCATGGCTATTGGTTTTACCATAGCAAGATCCGTTGAAATACTATTTGCAACACCTGGATATTGAATCTTTACTGCTAATGTTTTAGAATCTATGGTAGCCTTATGAACTTGCCCAATACTAGCAGCGTTTACAGATTCTACTGTAAAAGTATCGAAAACATCTTCTGGTGTTTGCTTGAAATATTTTTGAAATGTTTTCACTACTAACGGACCTGATAAAGGAGGTACAGAAAATTGTGATAACGAAAACTTTTCAACATAAGCATTTGGTAATAAACTCTTTTCCATGCTTAACATTTGAGCAACTTTTAAAGCAGACCCCTTTAATTCCTTTAAACCGTCATAAATATCCGTAGCATTATCTTCATTTAATTGGTTTCTTGCTTCCTCCTCTGGTTTTGTTATTTTATTACCATAATATTTTGCATAGTTTACTCCCACTTTTAATCCAGTAGTAACTAACTTAGTAGCTCTTTCAATTTTTGATGTAGGTATTCTATTTAATGTTTTCATATTGATGCACCTTTTTCTTTCCATAAAAATTTCGCTAAATCAATCACACTTTTTAAAGGGGCTATTTGGCGAATATCAAAACTTGCTTTAATTGACTTTTCAATAAACACATCTGTTTTTTCAAAATTAGAGGACTCATCATGAATCCAAAATTTAAGAACCATTAGTAACTGTATCCAATAACTTTCTGCAATAGTTTTATCTTGAATTTTATTGATTGTATCATTATTGAAATCAATTTTTTCAAGACTAATTTCAGTTACAAATTTTATAAAATCTCTACGCAAATGTTTAAGAAATGATAACTTAGACAAATCTTTACCAACTCCTTTAAACTGCAATAAAACATACGATCTGTTTGCAGTTAATAATTCAAAAAAAGTAAAGTAAAAACTTAATATTTTATCTTGTGAAGAATAATCTTTATAAGCTTCTGTCTTGTGTAAAAGATGAATTGTTTCCTTAGCAAAAATTGAAAATATTGATTTCTCTAAACTTTCAAAGTTTGAATAATATTTATAAAAATCTGATTCTTCAAAATTATTTTCTTGTGCGAACGAGAAAACAGAATTTGGCTTACCAGAAGTCAATATAGTATTCATGTACCATTCTACAATTTTTTCTTGTGTAATATTCTTTTTTTTTGCCATGATGTTAATTATTAAATACGATGTATGCGTTTAAACTAGTTGCAATAGTCAACCATATTAGATATGGAATGATCAGCAAAGTGTACCATTTTAAAACTTTAATATATTTGAAAGTAAAATACCCTATTAGCAACCACAAAAGGAGGATTACTAACAAACCAAGAGAAGTTAAATGTTGATTAAAGAAAAAATAATTCCAACTAACATTTAAAAACCATTGAAAAATATATGGTATTAAAATTTCTATTTGTAAAAATTTAAATTTCAAACTAAGTTTTGTCATATAAAATGAAAAACAAAACATTATAGTTGACCAAGCAACACCAAAAACCCAATTTTTAGGTGTCCAAGGTGCCTGATTCAAAGAGGTGTACCAATTAGATTGTGGTCCATCATTCATTAACCATACCCCGATAGCTAAAGCTATAAAATTAAAAAAAAAGAAAATTACCAGATATTTAATTTTTTCCATTATCATTTAATTTTATTCAAAGGTACGTTTTTTGTTTAATTATTTTTATAAATAATTAAACAAAATTAAAATAAGTTAATTGCAACTTTAAGGTAGCAATCACATTTATAAATTAGTTATCGTAAAAAATACGATTTTATGGATCTAAAATATTTATTTATCACGTAAAAAAAAACTTCACTAAAAGCAGGATAAAACATGCTTTTAGTGAAGTTTTTTTATGTTTAAACTAATAATTACATTAAAACAATCTTTATTAGACTAATACCTGAAATAAATCAGGGCTATTATTTAGATATTCACCAAAGAACTTTCTAGACTTCATTCGATGTATTAAACTATCAATATCATCTGGATTATCCAACTCTAAGCCAACTACAGCAGGCCCAGAATTTCTATTGTGTTTTTTTGAATATTCAAAATGAGTAATGTCGTCATTCGGTCCAAGTACTTCAGACAGAAACTCTCTTAATGCACCTGCTCGTTGAGGAAATTTTACAACAAAATAATGTTTAAAACCTGAATGCAACATTGCTCTTTCTTTAATTTCTTCAGTTCGAGTTATATCATTATTACTACCACTAATTAAACAAACAATATTTTTATCTTTTATTTGATCTTGAAATTGATCTAATACCGCCGTCGTCATAGCACCGGCTGGCTCTACAACAATTGCATTTTTATTATATAGATCTAAAATTAACTGACAAATTTTACCTTCATGAACGGTTACCATTTCATCAAGATTAGCATTACAAATTTCAAAATTTAAATCGCCTACTTTTTGAACTGATGCGCCATCAACAAATTTATCAACTTTCTCAATTTTTGTATTTAATTGATTTTTAATTGAGGTTGACATTGATGGAGCTCCTAAAGGCTCAACACCAATAATTTTAGTTTCTGGTGATAATTGTTTAAATACACTTGAAACCCCAGAAGCCAAACCTCCTCCTCCAACAGGAAGAAATAAATAATCTATTTTAGTTTTAGTTTGTTCCAATATCTCAAGTCCAATAGTACCTTGACCTTCAATAACTTTTATATCATTAAAAGGATGCACAAATGACATTCCATTTTGATTACAAAATTCTAATGCACTTTCTGAAGCATCATCAAAAGTATCACCAATTAAAACCACTTCTACAAAATCACCACCAAACATCTTTACTTGTTCAATTTTTTGATTGGGGGTTGGCGTAGGCATAAAAATTACTCCTTTTACTTTTTTAACTTTACAAGAAAAAGCTACCCCTTGTGCATGATTACCCGCACTTGCACATACAACACCATTTTTTAACTCATCTTCTGATAAAGAAGAAATTTTATTGTAGGCACCCCTAATTTTGTAAGACCTTACTTGTTGTAAATCTTCTCTTTTAAAATAAACATTAGATTTAAACTTATCCGATAAAAAATTATTTTTCATCAAAGGTGTCGTTAAAACAACTTCCTTTAACAAGGAAGCTGTTTTTCTAACATTATCTATTGTAACTATTTCTTTTAGTAAACTCATTAGTTTATTTTTTTCATCGCGGTCATTGAAGCTCTTAATGTAGCTCCAACAATTTCTATTGGATGATTTCTAATTGCATTATTGACAGCGATTATTTTTTGATTGTCAATTGAATTCGAATCTGAAAATGACTTCCCAATTACAGAAGTATTTAATGAATTCATAAAGTTATTTAATAAAGGCTTGCAAGCATGATCAAATAAATAACATCCATATTCGGCAGTATCAGAAATAACACTGTTCATCTCGTACAATTTTTTTCTAGCAATTAAGTTTGCAATTAATGGTGCCTCATGCAATGATTCATAATATGCAGACTCAGCACCAATACCTGTTTCTGTCATTGTTTCATAAGCCAATTCAACTCCTGACTTTACAAAAGCTATTAACAAAGTACCATGATCAAAATATTCTTGCTCTGAAATCGAATCATTTGTAACTGAAGTTTTTTCAAAATCAGTTTTACCAGTTTCCGCTCTCCATGTTAACAAATCATGATCATTTTTAGACCAGTCTTTCATCATTCCATCTGAAAAATGTCCTTGCATAATATCATCCATATGTTTTTGAAACAATGGTCTCATTATATCTTTAAGTTCTTCTGACAATTCAAAAGCTTTTACTTTAGCTGGATTTGACAAGCGATCCATCATATTGGTAATACCACCATGTTTTAAAGCTTCTGTAATAGTTTCCCAACCATATTGAATTAACTTAGCAGCATATCCTGGATCTATTCCATCTTTAACCATTTTATCAAATGATAAAATAGAACCTGTTTGCAACAAACCACATAAAATAGTTTGTTCTCCCATTAAGTCAGACTTTACTTCGGCTACAAAAGACGAGTTTAAAACGCCTGCTTTGTCACCTCCGGTTGCAACTGCGTATGCCTTAGCATAATCAAAACCTTTATTTTCAGGGTCATTTTCTGGATGTACTGCAATTAATGTTGGTACACCAAAACCTCTTTTATATTCTTCTCTAACTTCTGAACCAGGAGATTTAGGAGCCATCATAATAACCGTAATATCTTCTCTTATCTTAATTCCTTCTTCAACGATATTGAACCCATGAGAATAAGATAGTGCGGAACCTTTTTTCATTAAAGGCATAACCGAAGTAACTACGTCAGTGTGCTGCTTATCTGGGGTAAGGTTTACTATCAAATCAGCATTAGGTATCATTTCATTATAATCACCTACTTTAAAACCATTTTCAGATGCATTTAAAAATGACGTTCTTTTTTCAGAAATAGCCCCTTTACGCAAAGCATAAGAAACATCTAACCCTGAATCTCTCATATTTAAACCTTGGTTTAACCCTTGAGCACCACAACCAACAATAACAATTTTTTTATTTTCTAATGCTGCAACTCCATTGTTAAAATCTGCAGGATCCATTAAACTACACTTTCCTAATTGTGCAAGTTGATTTCTTAATGATAATGTATTGAAGTAATTTTCCATTTTATATTTAATTCTTTTTTACTAATTTTTCTAAGTCGTTTACTATAGACGACAATGTTCTCATTGGTTTTGTAATTGCAACTCTACCAGATCTTACAAATTCTAAAATACCGAAGGGCTCCAATTCATCAAATAATTGTTGTGTTTCCTCTTTATGTCCTGTTTTTTCTAGTACCGTAAATTCAGTTTCAACAGACAAAACTCTTGCATTATGAAACCTTACAATTTTTTCTGCCTGACCTCCAGAAGCTAAAACTTCTGTTTTTACTTTATATAACGCAATTTCTTGATAGACTATCTCCTCCTCTGAATGAAAAACCGCTTTTACAATCTCGACTTGCTTCTCTAACTGACCAACTACTTTTTTAATTTTATCTTCAGTTTCAGAAACCACAATTGTGTAACGATGAATTCCTTCTATCTCACTCTCTGATGCTGTAATACTCTCAACATTTATTTTCCTTCGAGTGAAAATTATAGAAACTCTGTTTAAAATTCCAACAACATCTTCAGTAAATACTGATATGGTAAATCGTTTTTTCTCCATTTTAATTAACTTAATCTTATTTCTGATACTGATGCGCCTGTTGGTACCATAGGAAATACATTATTTTCTTTCCCTACCATTACCTCTAAAAAGTACGACCCTTCATGTGCTAACATTTCTTTTACTGCTCCGTCTAAATCTTCTCGTTTCTCAACTTTATTAGATTTTATACCAAAACCTTCTACTATTCCTTGGAAATTTGGGTTAACCATTGTGGTGGAAGCATATCTTTTATCAAAAAACAACTCTTGCCACTGCCTTACCATTCCTAAAAACTCATTATTCAATACTACAATTTTAACAGCAGTATTATATTGAAAAATTGTTCCTAATTCTTGAATTGTCATTTGAAAACCACCATCTCCAATAATTCCAATTACTTGTGAGTTTGGCATTCCCATTTTAGCACCAATTGCAGCTGGTAAACAAAACCCCATAGTTCCTAAACCTCCAGAGGTAATCATTGATTTTGTTTGTTTAAACTTTGCATATCGACAAGCAATCATTTGATGTTGACCTACATCTGTAACAATGATATTTTTTTGATCAGAGTGTATATTAATTTTATTCAAAACTTCCCCCATAGTCATTAACTCTGCAGTTGGATTAAGCTCTTCATTAATAACAGTATTTATTTCTTCTTGCTCAAGAGTTCTAAATTCTGCAAGCCATTCTTTGTATTCTTTTTGATCAACAAGCTTAGTTAGTTCAATTAAACTTTCTTTAGCGTCTCCTAAAACAGGTACATCTGCTTTTATATTTTTATCAATTTCAGCAGGGTCTATCTCTAAATGAATTACTTTTGCCTGTGTAGCATACCTACTTAAATCTCCCGTTACCCTATCGTCAAATCGCATTCCTATTGCAATCAACACATCGCATTCATTTGTTAGTTTATTGGGGGCATAATTACCATGCATCCCTAACATTCCAACATTTAAATAATGATCAGAATCTAAAGCGGAAACTCCCATTATAGTCCAAGCAGATGGAATACCTGATTTTTCAATAAAAGTTTTAAATTCTTTTTCTGCTTCAGATAGAACAACACCTTGTCCAAATAAAATAAGCGGCTTTTTTGCTGAATTTATTAAAACTGCTGCTGCTTCAACACTACTCATATTTAATTTTGGAGTATGAACATAACTCCGCATACCATTAAATGGTTTATAATTAAAGTTGACTTCTCCAAATTGCGCATCTTTAGTAATATCAACTAACACAGGCCCTGGTCTTCCAGTTCTTGCAATGT
>CAWVSR010000027.1:0-11777 GCA_963932865.1 uncultured Kordia sp.
AAAAATATTTTACGCATTACTTTATACTTAATATTATTATCCTAAAACAATGTTCATTTTTGTTTTAAAATTTATAAAGTAGCCTTATCTTTACTACTCAAATTATCGTAGGAAATAATTAATTTACTCAAACCTCTCGGCACTTTAAAAAACGTTTGGCCATTAAAAATACCTTTTGAGACTCTTACCAAATAAAATGGTCTCTATACAACGTTATTAGTAAATTACTTAAATCAATAACTATATCAGCATTATTTAAATTTGTTTGATTGCTATGATTCTTGAATTAAATTATTTATAACATTTAGAATTAAAAAGATGAATAATATCGGTTTTAATTTTGGTAAAGGTTTCACTATTAGTAAACATATAGCTGAAGAAGTTTCTCATTTTGATAGAGTTTTTGATATTTTCAAAGAATTAATAACTCATACTTCTGGAGATTTAGAAGAAACTTTTAATTGGTTGGAAACACTTGACAAGGAATACAATATATTTAACGAAGAGTATACCTTACAAGACTTTGAAGAAGATCTTAAAAAAAGAGGTTATATTAAAGAAGAAATTGATCAAGAAAAAGGTAATTCAGGAAGCGGAAAAAATATATTAACTGCTAAACTTGAATCGGCTTTACGTGAACATGCTTTAGATCAAATATTCGGAAAACTCAAAAAAAGTGGTATTGGTAATCATCGTACCACAAAAACAGGTGTTGGTGATGAGCGTGATGGGGAAAATCGTTCTTATCAATACGGAGATGATCTTTCAACAGTTAATATGACTGAAAGTTTAAAAAACGCACAAATTAATAACGGAATATCTGATTTGCGTTTAACCGAAAATGATTTAATTGTTGAGGAAACGAAACATAAAGCACAAATGAGTACTGTGCTTATGATTGACATTAGTCACTCTATGATTTTATATGGTGAAGATCGTATTACTCCTGCTAAAAAAGTGGCGATGGCGTTAGTAGAACTTATCAATAGAAAATACCCTAAAGATTCTATTGATATTATTGTTTTTGGAAATGAAGCCTGGCCTATTAAAATTAAAGATTTGCCCTATCTTAAAGTTGGTCCATACCACACAAATACAGTAGCAGGTTTAGAGCTTGCAATGGATATTTTAAGAAGAAAACGAAATACAAACAAACAAATTTTTATGATTACTGATGGGAAACCAAGTTGTGTTCGTTTACCTTCTGGAGAGTTTTATAAAAACAGTAATGGTTTAGACCAAATGATTGTTTCAAAATGTCTAAATAAAGCAGCACAGGCAAGAAAATTAAAAATACCTATTACTACATTTATGATTGCTCAAGATCCATATCTGCGTCAATTTGTAGAAATGTTCACAGCACAAAACCAAGGAAAAGCATTCTTAACTGGACTTTCTGGATTAGGACAAATGATTTTTGAAGATTACGAAAAAAATAGAATCAAAAGAATATAAGCAAAAATGAAAGAAGACATCACATTTAAAGAACTTAAAAATTCTGGTTTTAAAAACAAAACAATAAACGAAGAAATTCAGGCGAACTTAATTTCTAGAATCAAGAATAAAAAATCTGTTTTTGAAGGACTATGGGGCTATGAAGACACCGTAGTACCACAGCTAAAAAAAGCAATTCTTGCAGGACACCATATTAATCTTTTAGGATTAAGAGGTCAGGCAAAAACAAAAATTGCTAGAAGTATGGTTGATTTATTAGATGATTATATGCCTATTGTAAAAGGATCTGAAATTAATGACAATCCGTTTGAACCTATCTCTAAATTTGCACGTGATTTGATTACTGAAAAAGGAGATGAAACTCCAATATCTTGGGTACACAAATCCGATCGTTTTTTTGAGAAATTAGCAACTCCAGATGTAAATGTTTCTGACTTAATAGGTGATATTGATCCCATTAAAGCAGCAACGCTAAAACTCCCCTACTCTGATGAGCGTGTTTTACATTATGGAATGATTCCTCGTGCTAATCGCTGTATATTCGTTTTAAATGAATTACCTGATCTTCAAGCACGAATACAAGTTTCACTCTTTAACATCCTTCAAGAAGGTGATATTCAAATTCGTGGTTTTCAACTTAGAATGCCATTAGATATTCAATTTGTATTTACAGCAAACCCTGAAGATTACACTAATAGAGGTAGTATTGTTACTCCTTTAAAAGATAGAATTGGGTCTCAAATATTTACACATTATCCAAAATCTATTGCACTTGCTAAACAAATAACAGCTCAAGAAGCTAAAGTTACTAATGAGGATAAATCGAGTATAATTATCCCTAATTTAGCAAAAGACCTTTTAGAAGAAGTTGCTTTTGAAGCAAGAAATAGCGAGTATGTAGATGCAAAAAGTGGAGTTAGTGCGCGTTTAACCATTAGTGCTATGGAAAACCTTGTTGCAGCAGCAAAATTAAGATTAATAGAAACTGATGTTGAAAAAACAACAATTCGTTTGGTAGATTTTATGTCTATTATTCCATCAATTACCGGAAAGATAGAACTTGTTTATGAAGGTGAGCAAGAAGGAGCTGATGAGGTTGCTAAAATTCTAATTGATAATGCAGTACTAAAACAGTTCGAAAACATCTTTCCTAGAATTCCAAAATTAGAAAAAGAAGGAATTAAAACAACATATACTGAATTAATTGACTGGTTTGACAACAACTATATAGAGTTAAACTATACCGATACTGATAACGAGTTTTACGCTAACTTAAAAACAGTATCCCCTTTATCAGAAATCATTGAAGAGTTTGGTGCAGAATTAACTGATGAAGATAAATATTTCTCTATGGAACTAATTTTATGGAGTTTAACAACTAGTAAAAAACTAGACAAATCAGAAAATAATAGCTCATATAAATTTAATTCAAACGGACTTAGTCAATATTTCCAGAGAAATAGTTAACATTTTAAATTTTAGCATAATCCCCCCTTAAGATAAATTCTCAACACCATTAAACTAAGAATGTACTCCTAACAAAGTATTTTACTTTTATTTAATGGTGTTTTTATTATCAAAAAAACACCAACCTTTATTTCCTCATACTTTAAAAGTTTAAATATTAAATCTCGGTTAATTTTAAACTAAATTATAACGTAATTTAAAAAAGCAACTATGTTTATTATTATTTACTAAAAAAATATTAATGAATAAACACTGCTAAAATGAATTATAAATAGTATTCAATTTTTTGTATATTTAAGAACAACTAATTTAATATGTATGCTCACAAAAAAAGAAAAAACTGAATACCGAAGTACTTTATTTTCTCATTTAGATGGAATTGCAACTATTAGTACAGCATTTTCACTTTATAAAAAAGGGGTTTTAGAATATCTTGAAAAAAATAAGACTTCAACATTAAGTGAACTTTCAGATCTATTTAATGCGAATAAAGGCTATTTAAATGTTGGGTTACGAGTTTTATGCTCTCAAGGCTGGTTAACTCAAATACACAAAGAAGACAAAATTATATTTAAAACAAATAATAATAGTACAAAAGCATTTGAGCTAGTTCCACTTTTTGAAGATGCAACAAATTTATTAAAATATAGCGTCCTATTTCCTGAGGACGGAATTGGATCTGATGCCTTCTATAAATTAGAAAACATCTTTACAAAACTGACAAATAATTATGGAATAAAAAATGTAAACAGTGTTGAAAAACAAGTATTAACTCATATTGAAGGAGTTGTTATAGCACCAATTATTGTTTTACTTGGTGTAAACGGTATGTTTCACAAATACTTTATGGAAGCTTCATTTAGAGCTCAAGAATACCATAAAGATCCTGAGAGTTTTAAAAAAATATTAGATTTTTTTGTCCATTTAAAATGGTTTACAAAAAAAAATAACACCTACCAATTTACTAACAAAGGCTTGTTTTTTGCTAAAAGAGCAAGTGCTTATGGTGTTACTGTTTCTTATTTACCTACCTTCATAAAATTAGATGAATTAATTTTTGGCAATCCACTCGTTTTAAACTCCGTCGATGGAGAAAAAGAAAAACACGTACAACGAGAAATGAATGTTTGGGGAAGTGGAGGTGCTCATAGTACTTATTTTAAAGTAATCGATAAAGTTATTATTCATATTTTCAATAAACCTATAGAAGAACAGCCAAAAGGCATTCTAGATATGGGTTGTGGTAACGGAGCATTTATTCAACACATATTTGAAGTCATAGAACACCAAACATTACGAGGAAAATTATTAGACGATTATCCCTTATTATTAGTTGGAGCAGACTTTAATCAAGCGGCACTAAAAGTAACTCGAGCAAACTTAATAAAAGCAGATATTTGGGCGAAAGTAATTTGGGGAGATATTGGCAGACCTCATATATTAGCGAATGATTTAAAAGAAAATTACAATATCGAACTTCGAGATTTATTAAATGTTCGAACATTTTTAGATCATAATAGAATTTGGGAAAAACCCTTAAATACTACAAATAGAAAAAGTTTATCAACAGGTGCTTATACACATCAAGGAAAATTTATTAAAAATAGCCTAGTAGAAGATTCGTTGTTAGAACATTTTTTAAAATGGAAACCATATACCGAAAAATTTGGATTGCTTGTAATTGAACTTCATACATTAGCGCCAGATTTAGTTGCAGAAAACCTAGGTAAAACTGCTGCTAGTGCATATGATGCTACTCATGGGTATTCTGATCAATATATTTTAGAAATAGAGGTATTCAAAAAAATTGCTATTGAAGCTGGTTTGTATCCAGATTCGAGATACACAACAAAGTTCCCCGATAACGAATTGGCAACAGTAAGTATTAATTTACTTAAAGGCACTGAATGATTATACCAATGTCAAACTACATCAATTCATTATTTTAAATAACAATTCTTTTAATAAATCTATTTGGGGTAAATTACTTGCTCCAACACCTTTACTTTTTAAGTCTGCATCACGTAATAATGATATTACTTGACTCACTTTTTTCATAGGATAGTTGTTGGCAGCAGTTTGGTAATCACCAACAAAAAAAGGATTTATTTTTAACACTCTTGCAACGCTTGATTTAGATTTATCTGTTAAAGCATGGTATTGTAATAGCTGTGAAAAGAAACTATACAATAATGAAACTGTTACAACAGTAGGGTTGTCTTTAGGGTTTTGAGCAAAATAATTTATAATTCTATTTGATTTTAAAACATCTCTTTCTCCAACAGATTTTCTTAATTCAAAATTATTAAAATCCTTGCTTAAACCAATATTATCTTGAATATGCATTGGAGTAATTTCTGTACCTACAGGAAGTACTAATTGTAATTTCTCAAGCTCGTTATTTATTTTCCCCAAATCTGTTCCCAGAAACTCAATTAGCATATGTGTTGCCTTTGGACTTATGCTATAATTTTTACCCGATAAAACACGTCTAATCCAATCTGAAACTTGATTTTCATAAAGCTTCTTACTTTCAAATAAAACACCTGACTTTTCAATAGTTTTATACAACTTTTTTCTTTTGTCAAGTTTTTTATACTTGTAGCAAATTACCAATATTGATGTAGGTTGAGGATTTGCTGCATATGTTTCTAACTTTTCAATTGTTCGGCTTAACTCTTGAGCTTCCTTAACCAATATTACTTGTTTATCAGACATCATTGGATATCGTTTTGCATTGGAAACAATGTCCTCTATAGTAACATCACGTCCATACAAAACCATTTGATTAAAACCTTTTTCTTGATCTGAAAGAACATTTTTTTCAATATATGAAGCAATAGCATCAATATAATATGGCTCATCACCCATTAAAAAATAAATAGGTTTGGTATTTCCTTTCTTTATATCTGTTACAATTTGTTTTACTTTTTCCATGAAAAAAATTAAAATACTTCGCCAAGCTCAGTTTAACATTATGAAAGATTCGTTATTTTTGAAAGGTGCAACAGTTAAATTTTCCATCGTATACGTTTCGCTTCAAAAATAGCGAAAATAAACTCAGTATTTTTGATGATATCAGGAAAAAATTTATTGTTCTTACTCCTGAAGAATGGGTTCGTCAACACTGTATTAATTTTTTATTAATCGAAAAAGAATATCCAAGATCTTTAATCAATGTTGAAAAAGAGTTATCAGTAAACGGAAGAAAAAAAAGATATGATATTGTAGTCTATAAACCTGATGGAAGCATTCGCGTTTTAATAGAATGTAAAGCTCCAAAAGTACCAATAATACAAAAAGTATTTGATCAAATAGCACAATATAATCTTACCTTAAAAGCAGATTTATTAATGGTTACTAATGGATTAAATCATTATTATTGTAAAATGGATTACCAAAATAAACGTTATAACTTTCTAAAAGATATCCCTAAACACGAAATTTAAAATAAGGTTTTAAAGTGAATTTTAACACATCGTGGATTAATAAAAATTAACATCAAAAATTAAACTGATATCTATATCTTTACCTTTTCAAAATTAAATATATGACCTTACTATTCATCAACTGGAATCCTAGTGACACCTTAATAAATTTAGGACCATTACCAATTAAATATTATAGCTTAATGTTTGTTGTTGCCTTTTTAGGTGGTTTACAAATCATGAAACGCATATTTAAAAACGAAAATATATCCGAAGAAAAATTAGATACTTTATTTATTTATGCAGTAGTTTCCATATTAGTTGGCGCAAGATTAGGGCATGTGTTTTTTTACGACTGGGACTATTATCAAAACAATTTATTAGAAATTATTTTACCGTTTAGACTTGACCCCTTTAAGTTTACTGGTATTGCAGGTTTAGCAAGTCATGGCGCAGCTATTGGTGTGATTATTGCTATGTATTTATATCATAAAAAATATCCTGAAATTAAATTATCTTGGATATTAGATCGTGTAGTATTACCTGTTGCGTTTGGAGCTATATTTGTAAGACTGGGGAACCTTATGAATTCTGAAATTATCGGAAAAGTTACCAATTCTGACTATGGTTTTCGTTTTATACAACAACATTACAGATCTTATGAAGCGATACAGTTAACAAAAGCTAAAACAGCTCAAAAAGCTTATGACGCTATTGTAAACAACCCAAAATTCTCTGCATTGCTTGAGGCAGTACCATTAAGGCACCCTGCACAACTATACGAGTCTATTTGCTACATTTTTGTATTTGCAATCTTAATGTATACGTATTGGAAAACAGATAAAAAACAAAAGCCATTTTATATTTTTGGATTATTTTTAGTCTTGTTATGGTCCGTTAGATTTATAGTTGAATTTTATAAAAAATCTCAAGGAGGTTTTGAAGATTCTCTTGGAAACCTTTTATCAACAGGACAATGGTTAAGTATCCCTTTTATTATTATCGGTTTATACTTTATGTTTCGTCCAGCTCCAAAAACTAAATAACCTTTATGTTTAAAATAAGTAACTTTCTTTTTTTATTTCTTTTCATAACCTTTCAATCATGTAAAAAGGATTTAAAAACAGATGTTATTGAAACAAATATTAAATTTAAACATGAAGGAGACCTTAGTATCTTAGACACTTCAAATAAGTTGTTGAAAAATATTCAAATAGAAATTGCTGATAATGACTTTGAGAGACAAACAGGGTTGATGTATCGAAAAGAAATGGAGCATAATAAGGGTATGCTGTTTATTTTTGATATGAGTGAAGTGAGAAGTTTTTATATGAAAAACACCTATATTTCACTTGATATTATTTATATAGATACTAATAATACAATTATCAATATTATAGAAAATACAAAACCATTAAATGATACTTCATTATTATCTAATTTTCCTGCAAAATATGTTTTAGAAATAAATGCAGGTTTAAGTAAGAAATGGAATATAAAAAATGGAGATAAAATTTCATACAATATCCTATAGAATTAAAAAAATGAGTCCATATATCTTAAAGATTATAATGAACTCATTTTTTTAATATATTATTTAAAATACTATCTATTGTCCATCAACATAATTTTGCAAGTATGCATATCGGTCTGTTAATTTCCCTTCAGAAGTTGTCATTTTAGCTCTCTCTAAAATACCATCTTTATCGTTATTGTAAAACGCTGGTATTACATATTCTAAAAACTTTTCTCCAAATCCTTCACTTGCATCTTTTGGTAATTCACATGGTAGATTATCTACTGCCATAACTACAATAGCTCTTTCATCCATAAAATCTATTTCAGATTCTGTTTCTGGATGATAGCCATAAATAGGGTCTGCTATAGTAGAAGGTCGAATGGTACTTGCAACAGGACCATCAATATCACAAGATACATCAGCAACAACTTTAATTTTAAAGTTTTCCGACTTACAGTCTTCTCGTGTGTATAGAAAAGGTGCAGCATTGTCATAAAAATGACCTGCTATAAAATAATCCGTATTTTGCGCAAAACGCATAAAATCTGATTCATAATCTGCAGCATTACTATAAAAATCTGCTTTATCTAATACCCTACCGTCTTTTCGTCTATTATAATCTAATACATCAATTTTACAATAAACTGCTTCATCAAACGTATTATTTAAATATTCCTGAACTGAAACTTGTTTTATTTTTAAGAAGTCTAAGATTTCCTTAGCACCATTGGCTACTTTACCGTTTCCTGTTAGACAAATATTTATATTTGGTAATGTTAATTTATTTAACTCTTGCTTTATTTCATCTAATCCAGACAGGTTTTCTGCCTTAGGCATATCCCATAAATGATATTTTTTACCGTATGCTATAAAACCATTGTAAGCACCAACAATACCAGCATATCTTCCAAAACCAATTAACCTTGCACCAGATTCTTTAGTTATTGTTTCGTGGTCATATAACTCAATATTTTTTGATAACACTGCTTGTAATAAGGCTCTATTATAAGGAGCTTTCTTTATGGTATGTGAAAAAAAGAAATATTTTTTATTAGGTATTAATGCATTTGCAGGAACTTCTTTAACCCCAAGCATTACATCACAATCAGAAACATCTTTAACTGGCAAGAATCCTTCAGAGGTATATTCTTCATCTTTAAAAAAACGAATGTCAGAAGATTCCACAGACAACTTTGAATCAGGAAATTCTTTACTTACTAATTTACACAGTTTGGGAGGAAAAACTACTCTTCTGTCTGGCGGGTTTTTTCTTTCTTTTATAATAGCAAACTTCATGATTAAAGATCTCTTTGTTATTGTTTATAAAACTTCTGGCTAAAATAGCAATTTCTATAACAATATCAATAAATGATGTATTAATACTTCTTTAACTATTTTATAAAAAAAAATAAATTATAAACAGTAACTCCTTACTATTTTGTAGGTTTGTAATGTTATTAAAAAAATGGGGTCGACTGGTTTTGACAGCGAGATCAATAACATAATAAGCATGTCGAGCGATGATGTATGGCTCGTAAATATCTACATCACACTTTTTAAACGGCGAGAATAACTACGCTTTAGCTGCTTAATCCGAATCATAGTAGGATTAGCCTCGGTACACAAGGTGTACAAGCTGAATGTCTGCTGAAAGCCTTGGTTAACGGCGTTCTATTTACAGGCATCGTAAAAGTTAACATAGGAATAATAGTACTTTGTTATTATTTCAACAACTAAAGAAGATAAGGTTAATACTGGCTGTTTTCGGTCTATTATTATCACGAAAACTAAACGAAAACTAAGCATGTAGAAAATTATTTTATTGCTTGTTTGGACCCGAGTTCGATTCTCGGCGACTCCACTAAAAAAACCTCAACTACTTGATTTTAAAAGTGTTGAGGTTTTTATTTTTATTTATTTGTACGATTACTGTACGACCAATTAATTTCTCCATTTATTCATGTTTTTCAGTAACTAGAAATAAAATAAAAAAGCAGAAAGTCTAACCATTCAGTATCGAATTTGCTTTTAATATAAGTAACTAATGTAATTGTTTTCTAAGCACATTTAACTATAATCATTTTCTTTTAGCAGTGACAAAAAAATTAACTACAACACCTATAATCAATAAAAATATTGCAATTGTATCATCAAAATCAGTAAAATTTAAATCTAATTCATCAGAACCCAATAAAATGACTCCTATCACTATGCAAGGTATACTTATATACGCTTGTAATTTTTCATTAATATCTTTTATTTGTTTGCACTCCATCAATATTATTTTTTATGCATTTTATATTAGACTAGTTAATCCATTAAATAAAAAGTAGAAATTTAACTTTTCAGTATCGGTTTCTGCTTTGAATAAAATAAGTTAATCGATTACCAATTCTCTTCTTTATTCTGTGTTTTATCACTTGCATATTCGTAGAATGGTTGTGAAATACTGTTCATACCATCATTTAGACTAACAATTGAACCGTTATACATCTTACTTAACGTACCATTTTTTTCCTAACACATATTGCAAGAGTAAGCAGCTATTGTAATAGAGAAACTTAACCCTGTAATATCATATTCGAATTTATATTTACCATCTTTAAACGATGTCGTTACTAAATAACTTGAATTGAAATAGTTTTTCTTTCCTAGGGCAGTAATGTGCCATGAGTCTTTTGAAAAAACATTGAATCAATTTTTTAATTTTTACCTGTAAAACTTACTTTGAGTTTTTATAAGTTTCCTGTACCTAATTAAATGCTTAATTTTAAAGCTTACTTACCGTTTTCCTCACTACATCAAAAATGACAGGTTATTTATCGATTGTACTGATAAATTTAAATTCATTCCAAGCACCAATGTAAATAGCAAAATCATTTTTTCAAAAGTTGTTTATTTTAAATTTATGCAAATATTTATAAAATAAATCAATAAAACTTACGGGTTTCCGTAATCTAGAAATAAAAAAGCAGAAACTTAATACAAATTATGTATCGTTTCTGCTTAATATTAACAACTGATTGTAATTTACTAATAGTTTTTTTACTACTTCACTGTTTACCCTTAGTTTGAAATTAATTTATCTAGGTCAATAGAATATTTATCAAGTTGTTTACCATATTTAAAACTTCTGACTTCTATTATTTTAATAAAATTAGAATCATAAACTAACTCTACAAAGAATAAATCTAACGCATAACAGTTTATACGAACATCTGCGTTAATATAATTATCTAAAAAAATTGCTTGATGTAGTGTTACACCTATTTTATATTTTAAATCTAACGAGTTGAATTCGTATAATGTCAAAATCTAAAAAAAATTAAAAACACACTGAATAATTATTTACCGTTGAAGAATTCTATACTTAGAGGAAGTTTTAATAGGACTCATAAAAAGATTACTAAATAGGAAAATCTTTATTCCATGCACTAAATCCGCCTACTAAACTATAAGTATTTGGAATATCACACATTAAATTTAAAACAGCACAAGCCTGAGCACTTCTTGCTCCTGACTGACAGTACATATAAAAGTTTTTAGATTTATCTAATTTATTAACCTGCTCTAAAAATAAACTTGGCTCCTTAACATCTATATTGATTGCATGCGGAATCATTCCTTCTGCAACCTCATCCTTTGTTCTAACATCAATAATTATTGCATTTGAATCATGCAATGATTTTTGTTGCCATTCTTTTGAGTTTAAATCTGCCATGCTTAATAATTTAATTATTTATAAAATTTATTTTTTTTAATTGACATTACAAAAATGAACAATATTTTAGGTTTAAGCAAAAAAAAACACTAATCTAATGATTAGTGTTTTTGAGCCGATGAAGGGACTCGAACCCCCGACCTGCTGATTACAAATCAGCTGCTCTAGCCAGCTGAGCTACATCGGC
>CAWVSR010000028.1:0-11771 GCA_963932865.1 uncultured Kordia sp.
TAGGGACAACTTTATCAGTAATTTTTGCTATTTTTTTTATTCCGCCAATAATAACAAACCCAACAACTATTGCCATTACCAAACCAAACAACCAACCTTTACCAAAAATAAAACTTTGATCACCTCCTGTAACATACTGAAATAATTTAAAAGCTTGATTTACCTGAAACATATTACCACCACCAAAAGATCCTCCTACACACATTAAAGCAAAAAATACCGATAATAACTTTCCTGTTTTTACAAAACCTAACTCAGATAACCCATTTTTAAGATAATACATTGGACCACCATAAACTGTACCTTTATAAGAAACCTCTCTATATTTTACCCCTAAAGTGCATTCGACAAATTTAGTAGCCATCCCTAAAAAGCCAATTAAAATCATCCAGAATGTTGCTCCTGCCCCTCCTATTGATAATGCTATTGCTACACCAGCTATATTACCTAAACCAACAGTTGCAGAGAGTGCGGCTGTTAAGGCTTGAAAATGAGACACCTCGCCATCAATTTTAATAGCAACCTTTTTTAAAGGTTCAATATTTTTATGACTTGGTTTGTCTAATGTATCATATTTTCCTCGAACAACATTAATTGCCTTAAGAAAACCTGTAAAATTAACACCTCTAAAATAAATAGAAAAGTAAAGTGCACCAGAAATAAGTATTATTAACACCCACGGAATACCTACCTCATCTGTAATTGGAATTTCTGCAAACATTAATGCCGGAAAGAAACCGGTAGCATTTTCGAATATTTCATTAATACTCTTGTCTACACTTGAAGATTTTGATTGAGACCATAAAAAAATTGGTGACAAAAAAAACATTAATAAACTTACCTTAGTTTTCATATTATTTTAATTTTAGTTACAGCTAAAATCAAAATAAATGATGTAAGTCAATAGCTTACGCAATGATGAAAATAAAGCAATTAGTACTTAAGTAGTTACTTAAGTACTAATTGTGAATTGAATATTAACGCCTACCCATTCTGTTATTTCTGAATTCTTTCATTTTTTCAGTAATGGTTAATTTGTAGTCTTTTTTTGAAATAACTTTACCTTTACTAGGTACTTTTATTTCGATTTTCTCTTCTGGGTTTAAAATAATTTTATAACAAAGCAATGTTGTATCACCAGCACTTACTTCTAAAATCATCCCAGGCAAACCAACATAATCTCCAGGCCCATTACCAATTGGTAACTGAGGTGTATACCAAGCTTCTATAGTGGTCATTTTTATTATTTTATCTCCTGTAGAAGTAGAGTCCGTTTTCTTTCTTAGAGAATCCCAAGAAAAAGAATACCATGTAAGAACATCTGTAGGAATAGAACTCGTAGCTTTATAACAAGTATAATTACCTATTTTTTTAGTTTCACTACCTAAATTCCACTTTAAATCTAAAAGACTATCACTAACTAAAAAGTTTTTACCATAAAACTCTTGATTTTGTGTTTGAGTTTTAGTTTTTAAGTTTTTATAAATATCTCCAGGTGAAAAGTTTTTACCCCAAGAATCTGTAGCACCCGAAATAGCATCAAGTTTAGACTCTTCTTTGTACATTGATTCTTCTTTATTAAATTCAAGTACATATGACTTTTCTAATCTATTTTTTAGTCTTGCTTTGATTTGTTTTTTTTGAAGTTCACTTAATTTAGCACCCCATTTACCTAAGTTCATATTCGATTTTGATAAAAAATATGCTTTTCCTTGAAATTCTTGTGCATGAACAGTACTACCAAAAATACTTAGTATAAAATAAATTAAAGTAACAAGAATAATTTTTAAAAAGGTATTATACATTTCAGTTTTTTGTTTAGTATTTGCTAGGCAAAATTAAACAAAAAATCATATAAACTGTTTAGAATAGATTTATATAAGAATAAAATAATTAATTCATCTTTTCTACTGGTTTGATTATAGTTGCGTGAATTTCTAAATTATGTTGATTGGCATAATCAATCAATTGTTTTTTACCTCCATTACCTGAGATATTCAATGCTTTTTTAATTAGATAAATATGTGCTTGAAAACCATCTACTCCAATATGCATTGCTTCTGCAATTTCAGTATAAGACATTGTATTACCACAAATTGCTAAATTTGCTAAAACCTCATTTTGACGTTGAGACAATTTAACTTTTGAAGACTTTTTAAGTTTGCTATACTTCTTTTTCTTCTTTGATAAATCTGCTTTTAAATGTTTAATTGTATCTAAATGACTTTCATTAGCTAAAGATAAAGTTTCAATACTATTATTTAGTTGTAATTTTTCAAATTGTAATTTTTCAAATTTTGAATATTGTTCTTCATTTTCAGCTAATAATTTCCAACTGTATAATAAAATTGTAAATAACAAAACAAATAAAAACTTAAATGATAAAGCTGTCAGTACTCCAATAAAATTCCAGCTTGACAAGTTCATTATTTTTACTGCTTGGTGATCTGGCACTATTCTATGCAATACTGCTAAAATAATTAGTAAAAACAAGGCAAAAGTTGGTAAATACATAAATTTCATGCCTCGCTTTCTAAATGCTTTATTTAACTGATTTAATAGAGAAAACGCAACTACTAAAGATATAGGAATATCTATAAGCCAAATAACACTATTGTTTGAAATATCTTGAGAACCCGAATAAAAAGAGACTAAAAAAACAGTCCCTAACATAAAAAGTATACTTGAAAAGATAAGAAATACTTCTTTCTCTGAAAATCGCTCAATGATTTGTATGACAATATTTCTATTTCCCTCATGCTCAATTGAAGGTAAAGACATTAAAATAAAAAGTGAATTTATTAATGAAAAAAATACACCAAAACTTACAATTAACTTATGGTTTGTTTCTAAACCAAAAATAGATATTAGTAGTATATCTATGATAGCTCCTAAACCCCAAGAAAAAATTGCAAAACCAAACCATTTTATACCTTTAAGAGAAACTAATGAGGCATTTCTTCTTTTTTCCTTATGATAAATGCGGTGTATTACAAAAGAAGTAATCACACATACAATAGCAGTAACATAATATCCAACAGCTGATACCATTATTTAATATTTGGTTTGTTCACCAAATTACACTAATTATTAAGATTAACAAAAAAAGAGTCTAAAACGATTTATAGCTTAGACTCTTTTAAATTTTTGTTATGAAATAAATTACATATTCCTTCTATACTGTCCTCCTACTTCAAATAAAGATTCTGTAATAGCACCTAAGGAAGCAACTTTACAAACATCCATCAATTTTTCGAATATATTTTCATTATTAACTGCCGACTTCTGTAAATCTTTTAACATTAAAGAGGTATCGTGCATCTTATGTAAATCCCCTAACATATCTATTTGATATTGCTTTTCCTCTTCTGTAGCACGTATTACCTCATCTGGAGTTACTGTTGGTGAACCATCTTTACTTAAGAAGGTATTTACTCCAATTATAGGAAAGTCTCCATTATGTTTCAATGTTTCATAATACAAACTCTCTTCTTGTATTTTAGAACGTTGGTACATAGTTTCCATTGCTCCTAAAACTCCTCCACGTTCTGTAATTCTATCAAATTCTAACAAGACTGCTTCTTCTACTAAATCTGTTAGTTCCTCAATTATAAAAGAACCTTGAATTGGATTTTCATTTTTTGTTAATCCTAATTCTTTATTAATAATTAATTGTATTGCCATTGCTCTACGAACAGATGCTTCAGTAGGGGTTGTTATTGCCTCGTCATATGCATTTGTATGTAATGAATTACAATTGTCATAAATAGCATACAACGCCTGTAAGGTTGTACGGATATCATTAAAATCAATTTCCTGTGCGTGTAATGAACGTCCTGAAGTTTGAATATGATATTTTAACATTTGAGCTCTTGGATTCGCTCCGTATTTATACTTTAGTGCTTTTGCCCATATTTTTCTTGCAACTCTACCAATTACAGAGTATTCAGGATCAATTCCGTTTGAAAAGAAAAACGATAAGTTTGGACCAAATTTATTGATATCCATTCCTCTACTCAAGTAGTATTCTACATAAGTAAATCCGTTAGATAATGTTAAAGCCAACTGAGTTACAGGATTTGCTCCTGCCTCTGCAATATGATATCCTGAAATAGAAACAGAATAAAAATTACGAACATTTTTTTCAATAAAATATTCTTGTACATCTCCCATTAATCGCAAAGCAAATTCAGTAGAAAAAATACAGGTGTTTTGTGCTTGGTCTTCTTTTAATATATCTGCTTGTACGGTTCCACGAACTGCACTTAAAGTATATACTTTAATTTCGTGATATACATCCGCTGGTAAAACCATATCACCAGTTACACCTAATAAAAATAACCCTAAACCATTATTTCCTTCTGGTAAATCTCCTTGGTATTGCGGACGTGCTATTCCTTTCGCTTTATATATTTTTTCTATTTTAGCTGTAACTTCTGCTTCTAAACCATTTTCAGTAATGTACTTTTCGCATTGCTGATCTATAGCAGCATTCATAAAGAAACCTAATAACATTGGTGCTGGTCCATTTATTGTCATGGACACCGATGTCATTGGATCTGCTAAATCAAAACCTGAATACACTTTTTTTGCATCATCTAAGCAGCAAATAGAAACTCCTGCATTTCCTATTTTACCATAAATATCAGGGCGAACTGCTGGGTCATTACCATATAAAGTAACGGAATCAAAGGCAGTAGAAAGTCGAGCAGCAGGCATTCCTGCGCTTACATAATGAAAACGTTTGTTGGTACGTTCTGGTCCGCCTTCTCCAGCAAACATTCTAGAAGGATCTTCACCTACACGTTTAAACGGATATAACCCTGATGCATATGGAAATTCTCCTGGTACATTTTCTTGTAAACACCAAATTAATATATCTCCCCAAGCAGTATACCTTGGTAAAGCAACTTTAGCTATTTGAGTTTGAGATAATGATGGTGAATGCGTTTCTATTTTAATTACCTTATCACGAACTTTGAACTCGTAAATTGGTTGTTTATATTTATTAACCTTTGCATCCCAACCAGTAATTACCTCCCAGTTATAAGGATCTAAATCCATTTTTACATTATCAAATTGCGCAACTAATAAACGTAAGAAATCTTTATTTTCCTCCGACACTTCTGCAATTGAATCACTATCAATTCCTGATTTATCCAATGTAACTTTTCCTTCAACTACGGTTTCTATGGTTTTATAAATACCAAATAATCGTTGAGCTACTTCTTTTTGAGCTGAGGCTTTTACATCATAACCTCTATTATTTTCTGCTATTTCAGACAAATAACGAACTCTACTTGGTGGTATTACAAATATCTTTTCAGACATCTGTTTTGTTATTTCAAATGAAGATTGAAAGTCTGCTCCAGACTGAGCAACTAATTTATCCATTATAGATTTGTAAAGCGAATTCATTCCGGGGTCATTGAACTGAGAAGCGATTGTACCAAATACAGGCATATCATCCATATGTGTATCCCATAAATTGTTGTTACGCATATATTGCTTTTTCACATCTCGCAATGCATCTAAAGCTCCGCGTTTATCAAACTTATTTATTGCCACTAAATCGGCAAAGTCTAACATATCTATTTTCTCTAATTGTGTTGCTGCTCCAAATTCAGGAGTCATTACATATAAAGAGGTATCTGAATGTTCAATAATTTCTGTATCAGATTGCCCAATACCTGAGGTTTCTAGAATAATTAAATCAAACTGAGCTGCTTTTAATACCTCAATAGCTTGACTAACATATTTAGACAACGCTAAATTTGATTGACGTGTTGCTAACGAACGCATGTACACTCTTTTATTATTGATGGCATTCATACGAATACGATCCCCTAACAAAGCACCACCTGTTTTACGTTTAGACGGATCTACAGATATTAACCCTATTGTTTTCTCTGGAAAATCTAATAAAAACCTTCTTACTAGTTCATCAACTAAAGATGATTTTCCTGCCCCACCTGTTCCTGTAATTCCAAGAACTGGCGTTTTACTATTTTTATTTTTTTCTTGAATTTTATTTATTGTTTCCTTTGCTACATCAGGAAAATTTTCTGCAGAAGAAATTATACGTGCAATCGCACCAATTTCCTTGTCTGCTAAATGATTAATTTCTCCATTTAATACATCTCCAATAGCATAATCAGATTTTTCTACAAGATCGTTTATCATCCCTTGTAAACCCATTTCACGTCCGTCATCTGGAGCGTATATACGAGTAATTCCGTAATCCATTAAGTCTTTAATTTCAGTAGGAAGTATTACTCCTCCTCCTCCTCCAAAGATTTTAATATGACCAGCACCGCGTTCTACTAATAAATCGCGCATGTATTTAAAATACTCGTTATGCCCTCCTTGGTAAGATGTAATTGCTATAGCGTTAGCATCCTCTTGAATTGCACAATTTACTACTTCATCAACACTTCTGTCGTGGCCTAAATGAATTACCTCAACTCCTGTAGTTTGAATAATTCTACGCATGATATTAATTGCGGCATCATGCCCATCAAATAAAGCGGCAGCGGTAACAATACGAATTTTATATTTAGGTTTATAAGGAGTTGCTTGTATCATATTTTAAAAAATATTGTTGCCACATAGTGACATTCATTATATTTAGTACTTAAAAAAATCTAAAAAACTTAATTTCCCAAGTGAGAATAATTCAAAAGTGTTTGACTTAAAGGAGTGCAATTTAAGGAATTCCTAAAAAAATTCAAGTACAAATGTAAACTATATAATGAATTCATTGAATGAAGTTCTTTTTATATCTTTACCCTACTAAATAAAAAAATGTGAAAAAAATAGATATCGTAATACTTACTGAAGATCGATATGTGAATCCTTCGGTAATAAATGACTATAATAGAAACCTTTTATTAGAAGATCAACTTGTTTCTGATGCTCTAAAAAATGAAGGAATAACTGTTGAACGCAAAAGTTGGAGTGATCCTGATTTTGATTGGAGTACTACAAAGTTTATTATTTTTAGATCTACTTGGGATTATTTTGATAGATATGACGAGTTTAGTATTTGGCTTAAAGACGTAAGTACGAAAACAACACTTTTAAACTCTGCTGAAATTATACATTGGAATATTGACAAGCATTACTTGTTAGATTTAAAACAAAGAGGAATTCATATTTGCGAATCTTATTTTATTGAAAAAGGAACAGATACTTCACTTTTAGAACTACATAAAAATTTAGGATGGGAAAAAACAGTATTAAAGCCTTGTGTTTCTGGTGCTGCAAGGCATACCTATAAACTAGAAAAAGATACATTTAAACAACATGAAATTATTTTTCAAAAATTGATTTCAAATGAAGCTATGATGCTGCAACCATTTCAAGAAAACATTGTCACTAAAGGTGAATTTTCTTTTGTAATAATAAACGGAAAGTATTCCCATGCAGTTTTAAAAATAGCAAAACCAGGTGACTTTAGAGTTCAGGATGATTTTGGTGGAACAGTTCATGTGCATCAAGCAAGTGAGCAACAAATTGAATTTGCAGAAAATGCGGTAAAAGCTTGTAAAGGAAAACCCATGTATGCAAGAGTTGATGTTATTATAGATAATGATAACAAGTTAGCTATTTCAGAAATTGAATTAATTGAACCAGAATTATGGTTTAGGAACCACCAAAATGCAGCACTTATTTTAGCTAAAGAGATTAAAAAATTGCTATAATCACAAGAAGTCTTATAAGCTTTGAAATTAGTAACTTTGCAGAACTCATAATTTTATAGAATATTCATTCGATATCATGTCAGAAACACAAGAGTTTATTGAAGTTCAAGGTGCTAGAGCACACAACCTTAAAAATATTGATATAAAAATTCCTCGTGAAAAACTAGTTGTTATTACTGGTTTATCAGGTTCTGGGAAATCTTCTTTAGCATTTGATACAATTTATGCTGAAGGACAACGTAGGTATATTGAAACATTCTCCGCTTATGCTCGTAGATTCTTAGGAGGATTAGAACGCCCTGATGTTGACAAAATTGACGGCCTCTCACCTGTTATTGCTATTGAACAAAAAACCACAAGTAAAAGTCCGCGTTCAACCGTAGGTACAATTACAGAAATATATGATTTTTTAAGATTGTTATATGCAAGAGCTTCAGACGCTCATAGTTATGTAACTGGTAAAAAAATGGTTAGTTACTCTGATGAACAAATTAAAAAATTAATACTTTCAGAGTATCTTGACAAGAAAATTATTGTTTTATCACCTGTAATTAAATCTCGAAAGGGACACTACAGAGAATTATTTGAAAAAATTTCAAAACAAGGATTTACAAAAGTTAGAGTTGATGGTATTGTAGTTGACATCTCTAAAGGGATGAAATTAGACCGATACAAAACTCATGATATTGAAATTGTTATTGACCGACTTAAGATTTCTGATGATATTGACAATGAAAAACGGTTGACAGAAACTATTAATACCGCCATGTACCATGGAGAAAATGTATTAATGGTAATAGAACATAACTCAAAAGATGCTCGATATTTTTCTAGAGATTTAATGTGTCCAGAATCTGGAATATCATATCCAAACCCTGAGCCTAATTCATTTTCTTTTAACTCACCAAAAGGCGCTTGTAACAATTGTAATGGTATTGGAAAACTATATGAAGTTGCAGAAGATAAAATAATCCCCGATGATAAAAAATCTATCGCCAACGGAGGTATTGCACCTGTAGGTGAGAAAAAAAACTCATGGATGTTTAAGCAATTGGAAACAATTGCTGATCGTTATAACTTTAAACTAACAGACCCTATAAAAAAAATACCTAAAGAAGCTTTACAAATTATTCTTCATGGAGGAAATGAAAAATTTTCTGTTGAATCTAAAAATTTAGGTGTTACTCGAAATTACAAAATTGATTTTGAAGGAATTATTGCTTTTATCAACTCACAATACAATGAAAATAGCTCTAGTGCTATAAAAAGATGGGCAAAGGAATATATGAATCATAATGATTGTTCTTCTTGCAACGGTAGTCGTTTAAAAAAGGAGTCGTTACACTTTAAAGTAAACGACAAAAATATTTCTGAGCTAGCAAAAATGGATGTTGTAGATTTATCTTTATGGATAAATGACCTCGAGAATCATCTAGTTGAGAAACAAAAAAAAATAGCCACAGAGGTTATTAAAGAAATAAGCACCCGATTACAATTTTTATTAGATGTAGGTTTAAATTATTTAGCTTTAGACAGAAGTTCAAAAACTCTCTCAGGAGGTGAAGCACAACGTATACGTTTGGCAACACAAATTGGTTCGCAATTAGTAGGTGTTTTATATATTTTAGATGAACCTAGTATTGGATTACATCAACGCGATAATGAAAAACTCATCAACTCATTAACTCAATTAAGAGATATTGGAAACTCTGTATTGGTTGTTGAGCACGACAAAGACATGATTGAACAGGCTGATTATGTAATTGATATTGGTCCGCATGCAGGAAAAAATGGTGGAGAAATCATCTCAGAAGGAACTCCAAAAGAATTACTAAATGGAAATACACTTACTGCTGAATATCTTAATGGAAAAAAAGAAATTTCAGTTCCAAAAAAACGTAGAAAAGGTAATGGTGAAAAAATTTCACTAACTGGTGCTACCGGAAATAATTTAAAAAATGTAAGTATTGATATTCCATTAGGAAAATTAGTATGTGTTACAGGAGTTTCCGGAAGTGGAAAATCTACTTTAATAAACGAAACCCTGTACCCTATTTTAAATGCACACTTTTTCAATGCTGTAAAAAAACCAATGCCTTATAAAAAAATAAAAGGGTTAGAGCATATTGATAAGGTTATTGACATTAATCAAAGTCCAATTGGAAGAACCCCAAGGTCTAACCCTGCAACTTACACTGGTGTATTTAGTGAAATACGAAGTTTGTTTACCAAAACTAGTGAAGCTGCTATTAGAGGCTACAAGCCAGGGAGGTTTAGTTTTAATGTTAAAGGTGGAAGATGTGAAACCTGCCAAGGTGGAGGTTTACGTGTTATTGAAATGAATTTTTTACCAGATGTTTATGTAGAATGTGAAACATGTCAAGGAAAAAGATTTAATAGAGAAACGTTGGAAATTAGGTATAAAGGAAAAACAATTTCTGATGTATTAAACATGACCATTAATGAAGGTGTTGAATTTTTTGAAAATATTCCTAAAATTCATAGAAAATTAAAAACTATTAAAGATGTTGGTTTAGGTTATATCACACTAGGGCAACAAAGCACCACATTATCCGGAGGTGAAGCCCAACGTGTAAAACTTGCAACAGAGCTATCAAAAAGAGATACTGGTAAAACATTTTATATTTTAGATGAACCCACTACTGGATTACATTTTGAAGATATTAGAGTTTTAATGGATGTTATCAATAAACTAGTCGATAAAGGAAATTCGGTATTAATCATTGAACATAATTTAGATGTCGTTAAACTAGCTGATTATATTATTGATGTAGGTCCAGAAGGAGGCAAAAACGGAGGGGAAATATTAGCCAAAGGAACTCCAGAAGAAATTATTAAAATTAAAAAAAGTCATACAGCTAAATACTTAAAAAAAGAGCTCTCATAGTTTTAATCATTCAAGATATTATCATGAGATAAAATCATTACATTTGATAAGCTTATTAGCAAATATTTATACTATGGGGAAAACACAATTGAACAGAACTTGGAACGAAACTAGAACTAACGACTCTTGGGCAATTTTTAAAATCATGAGTGAATTCGTAAACGGATTCGAAAAAATGAGTAAAATTGGTCCTTCTGTTTCAATTTTCGGTTCTGCTCGAACAAAACCAGGAGAAGAATATTATGAACTTGCTGTTGGAATTGCTAATAAAATTGTAAATCATGGTTATGGAGTAATTACTGGCGGTGGCCCAGGAATTATGGAAGCAGGTAATAAAGGTGCTCATTTAGGAGAAGGTACATCTGTAGGATTAAATATTGACCTCCCTTTTGAACAACATGACAACCCATATATAGATTCTGATAAAAGTATAGACCATGATTACTTTTTTGTAAGAAAAGTAATGTTTGTGAAATATTCACAAGGTTTTGTTGTAATGCCAGGTGGCTTTGGAACTCTTGATGAATTATTCGAAGCAATTACATTAATACAAACAAAAAAAATTGAAAAGTTCCCAATCATATTAGTTGGAACAAAATTTTGGAGCGGATTAATTGATTGGATAAAAAGCACCATGGTTGACACTCATAAAACTGTTAGTCCTCAAGATTTAAACTTAATACATCTTGTAGACACTGAAGATGAGGTAATCAATATACTAGATGATTTTTATAAAAAATATGCTTTGAGTCCTAATTTCTAATTAAAAATATTTCCTTTAAAATAAAAGCCCCATAAATTATTGTTTTTTATATTTTTGCTTTAACACAAACTACTAACTATCAGTACAATAATAACTACATCCTATTCAATTTTAGTGTTTTTTTTTGTATCTTATATTTTGAACTTTATTTCAAAATATGCTGAAAAAATATAGCTACGTATTCATATTATTTTCTTTTGTATCGTTTTCGCAAACAATAACGATTGACGATGAAAATTATACTGCTACAAATTTAACAAACTTAATACTAAACGGCTCTTGCATAACTCCTGATAACATATCATATTCCTCTTCTCAAGCTGTTGCTAAATTTGACAGTAATGGATCTACTTTTCCTATTACTGAAGGAATTATTTTAAGAACAGGAATTGCAAAA
>CAWVSR010000029.1:0-11629 GCA_963932865.1 uncultured Kordia sp.
AGAATATAATCCTATAAAAAGACACAATAACCAGACGATTTTTTGAAGTTTTAGTAACATTTATCTATTAGTATAGCTGAGTTGAATGAATTATATAGATCTATTTTTGGAACAATCATCAAATATGACAAAAAAAACCTTGTAATATAAATGTTAGAAGACTTTTTTATCATTCAATGTTATAATTTATTCAAAATCTAATCTACTACTATCTTAAAAGAATGTTTTAACCCTCTATATGCCTCTAAATCGGCTTTTATTGCTCCAACTGCCAAATCTGCTTGTAAACGAACAGGAATTTTATTTTTATCATCAGAAACCCAAATCGTTAAACTCTCTTGTTCTTTAAAAACACGTCCTGATTGAACATAAGGACGGAATTTTAAGCTCGCTACTTTTCCGAATTTAGTTTGAATCATTTCTCTTCCTAAAAACTTTAATTTGAAATCGAAATTTTCTTTATCAAAAAACATATTTATTTTGATTTCTTGGCCTGATTTCAAGTTTTTTGTGTCCACATGATTTCTTAAATAATAAAAAGCAGACATCATATCTTGGGTTCCGTTTTTAATACTATGAGATGATTTTATCTGATGCTTTTTATCGTTTACTAATGCAGTTTTTAGATTATGATCGAAATCAATTTGAATATCTTTTGTATGACCTCCTTCATCAATCTTTCTGATAAATTTAGATGGTGCTCCTGTTTTTTTATCGAAATATGTTTGGTAATCATCGTCTACTTTAAAGAAAAGGCTTAAAAGTCCTGTAGACTTACCCCTTCCTTTTACGTGATACATTTGCTTTCCGTTCACCATGCCGTCTTGAACTTCCATTGTTGCATAGCTAGCTGTGAAAAAACCATAGTGTATTCTGAATTCAAACCATTCTCCTGAATCAAAAACAGACTCTTGAGCTTTTACGTAAAAGCCCAATAATAAAAAAATTGCAAATAATAATAGCTTTTTCATAATGTAAATAATTAATGCTAGTTTTAAAGTATTCAATTATCATTCCAAAAATAATAAATTAGTTTAAGCAAATACAAAACTAGATTAATAGAATAGTGAAAACTTAAAAACTGTTATAAAAAAACAAAACGTTACCAGGAACTGATAACGTTTTACTTTATTAACCAACCAAAACTATAAATTATGATAATTTAAAGTCTCAAAATGGAAACCACCCCATTTTGAAGTCACAAAATTAATTACATTTTATGATTACACCAATAGAACCATCAATTTTTAACAAAATTTTATTAAAAATGACATAAAAAATGTTCTTTTTAAAAAATTAACGTTTTAAACTATTATTTCACAACCTTCTAAATTGGTGACCCCCCAACTATCTAATTCCTCTTTACTCCATAATTCTGGGAAAAATATTCGCCTTTGATATCTTGGATGCATGTATTTCTGCCAATCACTACCTCCCGTTGCAGCTGCATCTCCTAAATACTTTTTAGCAGCATCTAAATGATTAATGACCCATGTAACATTTATGGTGTGATCATAATGCCTCATTGCATTAATTAAACTCTTGTCTTCCTGATATGCTATTGGAAGTGATTTAAATTTAGTCCAAATATTAACTAAATTATAATCCTCCATAAACTCCATTAATTCGTCTTTATATTTATCCTCAAAATTAGTAAGTAGCTTACTTTTTTCACCTGTTTCATAATTTTTTCCTGCTACTTGCCAATACATATGTTCAAATGCATGCTCGTATGGTGTATTTCTATCAATCGTTTTTCTAAACCTATAATCAATTAGATTAATTAGTTCTGTAGATGCGATTTCAATTTTTCTATATTGAGCTGACTGAAACCCACTTGCTGGAGTTAAAGTATCTCTAAATTTCATATATTGATCATACTCCATTCCATCACCCATAACAGTAAATGAACTTGATAATACATCAAAGTATCTGCTAATTCGAGATAAATGCATTACAAACTTTTCCGGTTTGATATCTTCCGTTTCTGAAACTTGTTTAATTTCCCAAAGTATCATTTTAAATAATAATTCATTTACTTGATGATACATTAAAAAAACCATCTCATCAGGCAAGTTTGTCCTTTGAGTTTGCAATCCTAGTAAAGCATCTGCTTGAATAAAATCCCAATATGTCATTGGTTCTGCATGTAATAAGCCTGATAAATGTGTATCAGCATCTTGCCCCATTGCAGCATATTTTTCATCTATAGCTTTTAAAAGCTCTTCTCTTCTTTTTGTCATTTTATAATTTTTTCACTTTACTAACTCCTTTTTCTTACCTTCAAATTATTATAAGATTATGAAAAGGGAGATTTCACATTTAAAAAATTAAATTTTGTATTCATCAAGATATTCATTTACAACAAAAAGTTATGCTCTAGCCTTTATTCCAAAAACAGAATGGATTAATTCATCTATTTTATTTTGCTCGAATAAACTCTGAATATTATGTTTTTTCATAATACCTTCAATATACTTTTCTTGTTCCATTCCTTTTTCCCAAGCTTCGGCGTATGGAATTGAAGAAAAAGAAACCATCGAATATAGTGCTATATATTTATCTGGATAAAGCTCTTGAATTCTTCTTTCAAATTTCTTTTGCAATAAAAAATCTGGATCAGCCACATAATCACGCATTACCAAATAATTATACTTAGAAAGCTCTTGAATAGCATCTCCGTTAGGTTTTCTTAATTTTTGATATTCTTCAAAAATCAAACTCCAATCGTGATTATGTTTATCCATTAATTGCCCCATTACGTGACAATCTTCTAAACTTGCATTCATACCTTGACCATAAAAAGGAACAGTTGCATGAGCTGCATCACCCATTAAAGCAACTTTACCTGACGTCCAAGGATAGCATCGCATTATTGCTAAGCTTGATAACGGGTGGGTTCCCCATTGACTTGAAACATCTGGACACATTTCATAAAAATCTGGAAAAGTTTTTTTGAAAAAGGTGTCTATTTCTTCCTTTGTATTAATTTTATCAAAAGCATTTTTATCCCCTGTAAAAGGCATAAATAGCGTACAAGTAAAAGAACCATCTTCATTTGCTAAAGCAATAAGCATAAACCTACCTCTAGGCCAAATATGTAAGGCATTTTTATCTAACTTATAGGATCCGTCTTTGTTTGGAGGGATAAATAACTCTCTATAACCGTCTTCAACAAATTCTTGACTGTAATTAAAACGATCCAGTTTTTGCATTGCTTTATAACGTAATGCAGAATATGCACCATCACAACCAAACACAACATCAGATTTATGTTCTAATTTTTCACCTGTAACTTTATTAGTCAAATAGACTGTTCCGTTTTCTAAATCAGCTCCTGTACATTGGTGGTTATACACAATATTTGCTCCATATTCCTTTTCAGCAATATTCATCATTTTTGCATTTAACCCTCCTCTAGAAACAGAATAGATAGCTTGTCCTTCTTTACCGTAAGGTTGATACGTTAACTCTCCTGATTCACTGTGCATAACTCTTCCATACATTGGAATAGCCAGCTCATTAACACTATTTTCTAATCCAACAGCTCTTAAAGCTTCTATTCCTCGATGAGATAATGAAAGGTTAATTGATTTACCTGCCTTGATTTCAGCCAAACGAATGTCTGAACGTCTTTCAAAAATAGTTACTTTATAACCAGCTTTCGCTAAATAAACAGCCCATAAAGAACCTGCTAATCCAGCACCTACTATAGTTGCTTCTTTCATTTCTTATTTTTTTAATTGCGGCTCTTTCATGATCGTACCACATTTATCGCATGTCACTAATTCTGGAGTATTATAATAATCACTTAAGATTTTAGGCAATTGCTTAACGATATCTCCTAAATGAAACGGCATTTTATGCAATTCATTATTACAATTTTCACAATACCAGTAACAATAATCTAACTCTTCTTCAGTACGCATTCTTTCTATAACTAAACCTACAGTATTTGCAGGTCGTTGTGGAGAATGAGGAATTCGTGCAGGCAATAAAAATATTTCTCCTTCTTTGATATCATAAGTAACTACTTTACCATCTTGAATGGTTGGTAATTGAATATCTCCTTCTACTTGATAAAAAAACTCTTCTCCTTCGTTGTAATGAAAATCTTTACGAGCATTAGGACCTCCAACAACCATTATGATAAATTCCGTGTCTTTATAGACTATTTGATTCCCAACAGGAGGTTTTAATTTATCCCTGTTTTCATCTATCCATTTTTGAAAATTAATTGGTGGTATTATCATAATAATCTTATTTTAAAGAATCCGATTTTTCTAATTAAAACCTTTAATTTATAATGTCCCTCTACTTTCTTGTTCGCGCTCAATAGCTTCAAATAAAGCTTTAAAGTTTCCTACTCCAAATGATTGGGCTCCCTTACGTTGTATTACTTCAAAAAACATTGTAGGCCTATCTACAACTGGTTTTGTAAACAATTGTAACAAATACCCTTCATCATCACGATCTATTAAAATACCGTGTTTTTTTAATACCTCAACGTCTTCATCAATTTTTCCTACACGCTCTAATAAATCGTCATAATATTCATCTGGCACATAAAGAAATTCAACTCCTCTGTCTCTCATTGCAGATACTGTTTTTACAATATCGTCTGTAGCTACTGCTATGTGTTGAACTCCTGCAGATTTATAAAAATCTAAATATTCTTCAATTTGAGATTTCTTTTTCCCTTCTGCCGGTTCATTAATAGGAAATTTAATTCGACCATTACCATTAGACATTACTTTACTCATTAGTGCTGTAAAATCGGTAGAAATATCATCATCTGTAAAAGATATAATTTGGGCAAACCCCATCACCTTTGCATAAAACTCACACCATTCTTTCATTTCTCCCCAACCAACATTTCCTACCATGTGGTCTACGAACTTCAACCCAACTGGTTCTGGATTGTAATGTGATTCCCATTTTTTAAAACCTGGCAAAAATGTTCCGTTATAATTTTTACGCTCTACAAATATGTGTACCGTTTCTCCATAAGTGTGAATTCCTGCTCTAACCACTTCTCCAAACTCATCTTTTTCAACAGTTGGTTCCATATAAGATTTTGCCCCTCTTTTGGTAGTTTCTTCCCATGCACTTCTTGCATCTTCTACCCATAAAGCCATTACTTTTACACCATCACCATGTTTGTTGATATGCTCGTTTATTGATCCATTTTCGTCTAAAGGAGTTGTTAAAACCAAACGAATTTTACCTTGTTTTAAAACATATGATACTCTATCAGTCATTCCTGTTTCTAATCCGGCATAGGCATGAGATTGGAATCCAAATGCTGTTTTATAGAAATGCGCTGATTGTTTAGCATTTCCTACATATAACTCTACATAATCAGTACCTAATAAAGGAAGAAAATCTTCTGCTTCATCAAATAACTTCTCTAATCCGTAGGTAGTATTTTGTAAATTTTCTAAATTTTTAATTTCTGCTGCCATAATTGTAGTTTTTAAAGAGTGCTTTGTTTTTATTAAATAGCAATAAACGAAACACTTAATTTTTATTAATTTACTTTAAGTAGAACTCAAAGAATATATTTTTTATTTTATTTGTCTAGCCAAGATTTAAAGTAGGTTTCATCTGCTATTTTCATAGCGTCTTCTGTTACTTGTAAAGGCTTAAATGTGTCAACCATTACGGCTAACTCTTCAGTTTTTGTATGTCCAATACTTCTTTCAGTAGCTCCGGGGTGGGGTCCGTGAGGTATTCCTGCTGGATGCAATGAAATGTGACCCGCGTCTACGTCATTTCTACTCATAAAATCTCCATCAACATAATACAAAACTTCATCAGAATCTATATTACTATGGTTATATGGAGCTGGAATAGAATCTGGATGATAATCATACAATCTTGGCACAAAACTACATATTACAAATGCATTTGTTTCAAATGTTTGGTGTACTGGTGGCGGTTGATGTATACGTCCTGTTATAGGTTCAAAATCATGAATTGAAAAAGCATATGGAAAATTATATCCGTCATAACCTATAACATCAAACGGATGTGTTGCATAAATCATTTCAATGATATCACCTTGCTTTTTAACTTTAATTAAAAAATCTCCTTTTTCATCGTATGTTTCTAATTCTTCTGGTCTTCTCAAATCACGCTCGCAAAACGGAGAATGTTCTAATAACTGACCAAACCAATTTCTATAACGCTTTGGGGTATAAATTGGACTATATGATTCTACAATGAATAATCGATTATCTTCCGTATCAAAATCTAATTTGTATATGATACCTCGGGGTATCACCAAGTAGTCTCCATATTTGAAATCTAAATTTCCAAGTACTGTTCTTAATTTACCTGTTCCCCTATGAACAAATATAACCTCATCGGCATCCGTATTTTTGTAAAAATATTCTTTGGTAGAATGTTTTGGGGCTGATAAAATAATATTACAGTCACTATTTGTAAGAACTGTTTTTCTACTTTCTAAATAGTCATTCTCTTGAGGTACTTGAAAACCTCTGAAACGATATGATTGTATATTATTTGCTTTTGCTATTTTTGGAGCAACACTATATTGTTTTCTTATTTCCTTAACCTGAGTTGGACGGTGCTCATGATATAGGTTAGATGACATACCATCAAAACCAATTGTTCCAAACAACTGCTCGTAATATAATTCTCCGTTTGGTTTTCTAAACTGCGTATGACGTTTAGGTGGAATTTCTCCTAATTTATGATAAAAAGGCATATTTGCTAAATTTATATGATTAAAAAAAAATATTTGAATAACTCGATTAGTTATTCAAAATACTTATCAAAATAAAAACAAGCGTTATTCAGGATCTCTCTTTATGAGATGATAATTTAGGTAGATTAATAAATTTTTCCAAAAAGGTTTCATTTGCCTATATTTTTACTTTTACTTTAATTTTGTAATTCGCAAATACTTTATAATAATTATGAAACTTTACAATAACTTTTATTTCAATTATTGCAAATATCGTAATTTTTTAATAATTATTCTAACTATAAACAAGTAAGCATTAAATATATCACAAATTAGCTGTCAGTTTTTAAAAAACTAAAACCAAAAACCTAAACTTACAAACCATTGTACTTTTTTTATTTCTGGAGACCACGAAGACTTTATCTGCATTGGACCTAATATTGTTTTTACTCCGTAACCTAATGCATATCCTGTATAATCAGGAAATGACAACCAATCAGTATCTTTAAATAAACCGTCATCAATATTAGAAAAATTACCGCTTAATGTAATAAAATGTTTTTTGTAAAGTTGATAATGCAAGTCAATAGTACCTTTCACATAACCATCACCAGCAACACTCAAAAAATCATATCCGTAAAAAGGAGTATAATTATTAATCAGGTTATTTCCATAGCCACCAATTACAAAATCGAAAGAAGAATTTGTATTATTCCCTACTCTAATTCCTCCTTCAGAAAAAATATTTAAATACGTTTTATTAAAAAGTTTAAAGGCTCCTCCTAATTTTGCTTTTGCAATAGAGAATTGTTCAAAATCTGCTGATTTCTTTCCTGTGAAAAAATATTGATGATAGTCTCCTGAAAATAAAAACCCTTTTGTTGGATAGTATATATTGTCTAAAGCATCATATTTTAACTGTCCATAAGTACTAAAAAAATTATCGTTTTCTATTTTGTTTACTGAATCTTCATTAGTTATTTTTAGCATTTTATGCTCTAAACCAAGTGCAAGTGCAAAGTTTTTAACAAATGGAGTTTCTATGTAAAATTGATTGGTTAAATCTATAAAACGAATATCTGCACTATTATCTGTTAATAGTGGTAAATTATTTTCAAAAACACTTAGATTAACTTCTGTGTTAAATAAGTTTAAGCTTGATTTTAATCCAACACTCCAATAAAATCCTTTATCAATAAAATACTCAAAATTATATCTAATGTTTTGACCTAATATAATATCTAAACTAACTATATCATTATTCGTTACGAGTTGTTTGTGAGTAAGATTTATTAAGGCTGCACCCTTATATAAATCATCATAATGTAGACTTAATTTTAAAGCTGTTTTATTTTTACTCTCGTCAATATTCAACTCAAGCACGCTATCTTTTTTTATTTTAAATTTAATTACATTAAAATTACTCGTAGAAGCCAAGCCAATAATAC
The DNA here is from genome assembly GCA_963932865.1 of uncultured Kordia sp. GTDB lineage: Bacteria > Bacteroidota > Bacteroidia > Flavobacteriales > Flavobacteriaceae. The sequence goes on from CAWVSR010000029.1 coordinate 8,161, forward strand.
CGCTTTCAATTTTTTTACGAGAAATTAAAGAAGGTGTTTTAATCTTTAATTTTCCTAGGACATAGTTTATGGTGTATTTTTCATTTCCTTGAATATCAACCTCATTAAGATAATAGTCTTTTTTTGGGTTTTTAATTATCTCAGCAGTAGAAATGTTTTTTTCTATATTCTGTTCGTCAGCTATATCTTTAAGTAAATATTTTAATGATTCTGCTGCCTCTTTTCCTGCCTCATATATTTCTTTACTTTGATCAAATGAAACAATATTATAATCCCTTATGTCTGGTTTAATATAAACTGAAGTCTTCTTCATTTTATCTCGCATCTGGCTCTGTTTATTATAATTAGATAGCTGAAACATAAAATCTGAAGCGGAAGACAATTTATTCTTTTTCTTTAAACTATCCTGGACATCAACTCCTATAACTAAATCCATATTTTTAGACAATATTTCATCTATTGGGTAATTATTAGAAACTCCTCCATCAATTAATAGTTTACCATTAAAATTCACCGGCTCAAATAATGTAGGAATTGCAGAACTTGCTAAAATCGCATCAGGCAAATACCCTTTTTCCAACAAAACCTGACTTCCTGTTTCTAAATCTGTTCCCATACACAAAAATGGAATCGGTAGTTTACTAAAATCTTTAATGTCTTTTACATGATCTAATAATTTTACATAAAAATTATACGTGTTTTGACCTTTTGAGATTGATGAGGGAAATGCTAATTTAAATTTATTAAAAGGTAAAACAATTGCATGTTTATCAGCATCTTTTCTATCAAAAAAAGTTCTATCCTTACGATCAAAATCATCTCTAATTAATTCGTCAAAATTTACTTCTTTAAATAATTTTGTTAACTCGTCTGCGGAATATCCTGAAGCGTAAAGGGCCCCAACTATTGCCCCCATGCTTGTACCCGCTATGTAGTCTATTTTTACACCTGATTCTTCTATAACTTTTAAAGCACCAATATGCGCTAAACCTTTAGCTCCACCACCACTTAAAACCAACCCAACTTTCACCTCTTCATCAGTTAAATTTTGTTGTGAAAATGTTAGAAAAGTACCTAACAAAAATACTGTATATAAAATTCGTTTACCCACTTCGGAAAGTTACTAAAAGCTAATGAAACTCTTGATATATTTTTTGAGCTTTTGACAACCCTACCACTTTTTCAAGTTCCTTTAGGGTCGCAAGTTTAATTCGCTTAACTGATTTAAATTCTTTCATCAAAGTTACTATTGTTTTTTCACCAACTCCATTAATAGTTTCCATTTCGGTTTGAAGCGCATTTTTACTTCTTCTATTCCTGTGGTGTTCAATACCAAAACGATGGGCTTCATTACGTAAATATTGTATGACTTTTAAAGTTTCTGACTTTTTATCTAAGTATAAAGGATATTTATCCTCTGGATAAAATAATTCTTCCAATCGTTTAGCAATACCAATAATCGCTATTTTACCTCTCAGCCCTAACGCATCCAAACTTTTTAATGAAGATGACAATTGCCCTTTTCCTCCATCAATAATAATTAATTGTGGTAAAGGTTGATCTTCATCAAGCAAACGTTTGTACCTCCTGTAAACCACCTCTTCCATTGAGGCAAAATCATCTGGCCCTTCAACCGTTTTAATATTAAAATGTCTGTAGTCCTTTTTACTTGGTTTTCCATTTTTAAAAACAACACATGCCGCTACTGGATTAGTTCCTTGAATATTTGAATTATCAAAACATTCTATATGTCTTGGCTCTTCATGCAATCTCAAATCCTTTTTCATTTGTTGCATTATTCTATTAGAGTGACGTTCAGGGTCTGTAATTTTAACCTGTTTGAAACGCTCCATTCTATAATATTTTGCATTCCGAATAGACAAGTCCAATATGTGTTTTTTATCTCCTAATTTAGGAATTGTTAATTTAAAACCTCCTCCTAAATTTAATTCAAATGGCACATAAAGTTCTTTTGACTCTGAATGAAATCGATTTCTTATTTCAATAATTCCTAACTCTAATAATTCTTTATCAGTTTCATCGAGCTTTTTCTTTAACTCTAGTGTATGAGACCTAATAATTGAACCATACGATATTTGTAAGAAATTTACATATCCATAACTTTCATCAGATACTATTGAAAACACATCTACATTTGATATTTTCGGACTTACAATAGTTGATTTTGACTGATAGTTTTCTAAAACCTCTAATTTTTCTTTAATACGTTGCGCATCTTCAAATTGTAAATTTTCTGCATATAAATGCATTAATTTTTTAAAATTATGTAACGAGTCTTTAAAGTTTCCTTTAAGTATTTCTCTAATAGCTATAATTTGCTTGTTATAAACTTCTTCAGTCTGTAGAGCTTCACAAGCGCCTTTACAGTTTTTTAAATGATACTCTAAGCAAACTTTAAATTTTCCGGAATTAATATTTTCTCTACTTAAATGGTATTTACAGGTTCTTAACGAATAAAGACCTTTTATTAAGTCTAGTAATATTCTAACTGTTTTTTTATTCGTGTATGGTCCAAAATATTCCGAACCGTCTTTAATGACTCTTCTAGTAGAAAAAACTCTAGGAAACGGTTCTTTTTTAATACAAATCCAAGGATATGTTTTATCATCTTTTAATAACACATTATACCGAGGCTGGTATTTTTTTATCAAATTATTCTCCAACAAAAGAGCATCCGTTTCAGTAGACACTACAATGTGTTTAATACTACATATTTTTTTTACAAGTACGTTTGTTTTTGCACTGTCGTGATTTTTGTTGAAATATGAAGAAACTCTTTTTTTTAAGTTTTTAGCCTTACCTACATATAATATTTTATCTTCTTTATCATAATATTGATATACCCCTGGCTCGTGGGGCATTAATTTTATTTGTAGTTTTAAAGCATCTGTCATTATTACAAAAATAGGAAATTGCTTTTTTATTAACCTGCTCTTTCTATTTATAGATTAAAATTAGAGCTGAATTCATAAACACCTAAAAAACACTAAGAGTTATTTGTAAAACTAAAATTATTACCATTTTTGATTTTATATTAAACACCTTTTATAACTAAAAGAACTTACAACAAATATGAACATTGCCTTTTTGCATACATCTAAAGCACATATTAATCCTTTTGAAAAACTTATTAAATTAATAAACAACACTATAAAAACGAAACATTATGTTAATGATGAGTTATTAAAACACGCTCTCTTAGAAGGAAAGACAAACCTAGTTGTATAATTTGTACTTGTTCAACTTACGGAGAGAAAGCTGAAAAATATAAAAATGTCTATAGAATTGATAACCTTATTACAGAATACATCGTAGAAAAACATCATAAAATAAGACTTTTTTTACAGCAAACTCAACTAAAGACATTAGTAAAAAACTACTCTATAAAATAGTCAAAAAGAAACATAAAGAAATTACTATTATTGAATGCGATTGCTCTGCCCATTAG
>CAWVSR010000030.1:0-11604 GCA_963932865.1 uncultured Kordia sp.
AATTGAAGAATCAATATATACATATAATAACAAAAGACCACACTTAAGTCTTAACATGAAAACACCTAATTTTGTACAGAACAAAAAACCAGTGAAGTTAACTTCACTGGTCTGATAAAAAATTTATTAAAAACTGTCAACCTATTTCAGGACGGCACAGTTTATGATTAAAAAACAAAGCTTACTTTTCAGTAGGCTTCGTTTTTTGTTTTTTTATAGTTGTTATAAGTTCGTTTCCTTTTTCATTTAAGTCCATTGTAACTTCGTCACCAGGTTTTACATTACCAGAAACAATTTGTTCTGCTAAGACATCTTCAATATATTTTTGAATAGCTCTGTTTAGGGGTCTAGCTCCATATTTTTTATCAAAACCTTTGTCAGCAATAAACTCCTTTGCTTTATCGCTAAGTACTAAGCTATAATCAAGTTCATTTATTCTTGAATATAGTTTTACGAGTTCAATATCAATAATTTTATGAATATCTTCTTTTTCAAGTGCGTTGAATACAATAACATCATCAACACGATTTAAAAATTCAGGTGCAAAAGCTTTCTTTAAAGCACTTTCAATTACTCCTTTAGCAGCTTCGTCTGCCTGTTCGTTTCTTGTTTTCGTTCCAAAACCAACCCCAGTACCAAAATCTTGTAATTTTCTAGCACCAACGTTTGAAGTCATTATAATAATAGTGTTTCTAAAGTCAATTTTACGCCCTAGAGAATCAGTTAAATGTCCATCATCTAATACTTGTAATAGCATGTTGAATACATCTGGATGTGCTTTTTCAATCTCATCAAGTAAAACAACTGAGTATGGTTTTCTTCTGACCTTTTCAGTTAATTGTCCTCCTTCTTCGTAGCCTACATATCCTGGAGGGGCTCCAACTAAACGAGATACGGTGAATTTTTCCATATACTCACTCATATCTAACCTAATTAAGGCTTCATTGGAATCAAATAACTCTTTTGATAATATTTTAGCTAACTGAGTTTTTCCAACACCAGTTGATCCAAGAAAGATAAATGAGCCTATTGGTTTGTTTGGATCCTTAAGTCCAATTCTGTTACGTTGAATCGCTTTTACAATTTTTGCTACAGCATTGTCTTGACCTATTACTTTTCCTTTAATTAAGTTGGGTAATTCTGCAAGTTTGTTTGTTTCATTTTGAGCAACTCTATTTACAGGAATTCCAGTCATCATAGAAACAACATCTGCAACATTATCTTCACTTACAGTTTCTTTATGTTCTCTAGATTCCTTTTCCCATTTTTCTTGAGCTATAATAAGTTCTTTTTCTAATTTCTTTTCATCATCTCTTAATTTAGCAGCTTCTTCATATTTTTGTTTCTTAACAACAACAACTTTTAATGCTCTAACATCTTCTAGTTTTTTCTCTAATTCAATAATTTGTTTAGGAACATCTATATTGATAATATGTATTCTCGATCCAGCTTCATCCAAAGCATCAATAGCTTTGTCGGGCAGGAAGCGCTCAGTCATATACCTGTTTGTTAGCTTTACACAGGCTTCAATAGCCTCACTCGTATAAATAACATTGTGATGGTCTTCATATTTTCCTTTTATGTTATGAAGTATTTCAATAGTTTCGTCTATGCTTGTAGGTGCAACAATGATTTTTTGAAAACGTCGCTCTAGGGCGCCATCTTTTTCTATAGATTGTCTATATTCATCTATTGTAGTGGCTCCAATACATTGAATTTCTCCTCTAGCTAAAGCTGGTTTAAACATATTTGATGCGTCTAGTGAACCTGTAGCGCCACCGGCACCAACAATGGTGTGAATTTCATCAATAAAAAGAATTACATCATCATTTTTTTGTAATTCATTCATTAATGCTTTCATTCGCTCTTCAAACTGTCCTCTGTATTTAGTTCCTGCTACAAGACTTGCTAAATCAAGTGTGACTACACGTTTTCCAAATAAAACTCTTGAAACTTTTTTTGTTATGATGCGTAGGGCTAATCCTTCAGCTATTGCTGATTTACCTACACCTGGTTCTCCAATTAACAGTGGATTGTTTTTCTTTCGTCTACTTAATACCTGAGATACACGTTGTATTTCTTTCTCTCTACCAACAACAGGGTCTAGCTTACCCTCTTCAGCCATGGCGGTTAAATCTCTTCCAAAATTATCAAGAACAGGAGTATTAGATTTTTTTATGCTTTTACTTGATCCAGTTGATGAAAACGGATTTTCGTTCTCGTCATTGTTCTCGTTATTTTCATCTTCTGGAAAAGCGTCTGCTTTTGGGGAATCTTCTAAGTTTTGGTTTTCTATATATTCGTTTTCGTTTGATTCCATATTTTTAAAATATTCTTTAACATTTTCATAAGTAACTTTTAATTTGTTTAAAAGTTTTGTGGAAGGGTCATTATCATTCCTAAGTATACATAAAAGTAAATGTGCTGTATTGATGGAGGTGTCTTTAAAAAGCTTAGCCTCTAAGAAGGTTGTTTTTAAAGCTCGCTCAGCTTGCCTAGTTAAATGCAAGTTTTTTTTCTCATTTTCTTCAAATGAGATATTTGTGTTTGCAGGATTGAGAGACTCTATTTTTTTGCGTAGATGGTTTAAATCAATATCAAGAGCTTCTAAAATTTCAATAGCTTTTCCATTTCCATCACGTAATAAACCAAGTATGAGATGTTCGGTGCCTATAAAGTCATGTCCTAAGCGTAAAGCTTCTTCTTTACTGTACCCAATCACATCTTTTACTCTCGGTGTGAAATTATCATCCATATGCTTCTAAATAATTTAAAATTTTAAATTAATACTATTGTTTATAACTTATCTCTATAAATTATATAATATCCTTGCTAATTGACAAAAACTAAATCAAAAAACAAATAAATATAAGAATTATTTATCAACTTTTTAAACTTTTATTGTTGATAAAAATGAAGTAAAACTATGTTTAATTAATAGAGTTAATTTATAAAATGTGTATATTGGCTCGTTATTATAATTAAAGTTTTAATATGACTGACGGAGAAAAACTGATACCGATTAATATTGAAGATGAAATGAAATCTGCTTACATTGATTATTCAATGTCAGTTATTGTTTCACGTGCATTGCCAGATGTAAGAGATGGTTTAAAACCAGTACATCGAAGAGTACTTTTTGGGATGCATGAATTGGGGGTAACTTCAAACAAAGCACACAAAAAGTCTGCGAGAATCGTTGGAGAGGTTTTGGGTAAGTATCATCCTCATGGAGATACATCTGTTTATGATGCGATGGTTCGTATGGCTCAGGAATGGAGTTTACGTTATATGTTAGTTGATGGACAAGGTAACTTTGGTTCTGTTGATGGTGATAGTCCAGCAGCAATGCGTTATACAGAAGTTCGTATGCGTAAAATTGCAGAAGATATTTTAGCGGATATAGATAAGGATACTGTCGATCATCAATTGAATTTTGATGATACTCTTAAAGAACCTACAGTTATGCCAACACGTATCCCAGGATTGCTTGTTAATGGTGCTTCTGGAATTGCAGTAGGAATGGCAACAAATATGCCGCCTCACAACTTAACTGAAGTTGTAGATGGAACATTAGCTTACATCGATAATAATGATATCGAAATTGAGGAGTTAATGCAACATGTGAAGGCTCCTGACTTTCCTACAGGTGGATTAATTTATGGTTATGACGGTGTTCGTGATGCATTTAAAACAGGTAGAGGTAAAGTTGTTATAAGGGGTAAAGCAATTATTGAAGAGGTGAACGGTAGAGAATCTATTATCGTTTCTGAAATACCATATCAGGTTAACAAAGCTGATATGATTAAGAAAACAGCCGACTTAATAAATGATAAAAAGTTAGAAGGGATTTCAGCTATTAGAGATGAATCTGATAGAAAAGGGATGCGTATTGTTTATGTTTTAAAGCGTGATGCGGTACCAAATATAGTATTGAATAAGTTATTTAAATATACCGCATTACAGTCTTCTTTTAGTGTTAATAATATTGCATTAGTAAACGGAAGGCCACAAATGTTAAATCTAAAAGATTTAATTCATTATTTTGTTGAGCACAGACATGATGTAGTTACAAGGCGTACAAAATACTTGTTAAAGAAAGCTGAAGAGCGTGCTCATATATTAGAAGGGTTAATTATTGCCTCAGATAATATAGACGAGGTTATTGCTTTAATTCGAGGTTCTAAAAATACTGAAGAAGCTAGAGGGAAGTTGATTGAACGTTTTTCATTGTCAGAAATTCAAGCTCGTGCAATTGTAGAAATGCGACTACGCCAATTAACTGGTTTAGAGCAAGATAAGTTACGTGCAGAATACGATGCTTTGATGGAGACAATTAAAGATTTAAAAGATATTTTAGCAAATGAGCCACGTAGAATGCAAATTATCAAAGATGAGCTTATTGAGGTTCAGGGAAAATATGGTGATGAGCGTCGTTCAGAAATATCCTATGCTGGAGGAGATGTTAGTATTGAAGATTTAATACCGAACAGTCCTGTTGTTATTACAATATCGCATGCTGGTTATATCAAGCGTACTCCTTTAGACGAATATAAAAAACAAAATAGAGGTGGAGTAGGGGCAAAAGGTTCTTCTACGAGAAATGAAGATTTCTTAGAGCATTTATTTATTGGTACAAACCATCAATATATGTTGTTCTTTACTCAAAAAGGAAAATGTTTTTGGATGCGAGTTTATGAAATTCCAGAAGGAGGTAAAGCTTCAAAAGGAAGGGCTATTCAAAACTTAATAAACATTGAGCAAGATGATAAGGTAAAAGCATTTATCTGTACTCAAGATTTAAAAGATGAAGAATACATTAACAGTCATTATGTAATTATGGCTACTAAAAAAGGACAGGTTAAAAAGACTTCTTTAGAGCAGTATTCACGTCCTAGAACAAACGGTATCAATGGTATTACTATTAAAGATGATGATGAATTGTTAGAAGCTAAACTTACTACTGGTAATAGTCAAGTGATGTTGGCTTTAAAGTCTGGTAAGTCAATACGTTTTGAAGAAAGTAAAACTCGTCCAATGGGAAGAGGGGCTTCAGGAGTTAGAGGGATTACATTGTCACATGAAAATGATGAAGTAGTTGGTATGATTGCTGTTGATGATATGGAAAGTAATATTCTTGTCGTTTCTGAAAAAGGATATGGCAAGCGATCAAGCCTAGAAGATTATAGGATTACAAATAGAGGAGGTAAGGGAGTTAAAACAATTTCTGTTACCGAAAAAACAGGTGAATTAGTTGCTATTAAAAATGTAACTGATGAGGATGATTTAATGATTATTAATAAGTCAGGTCTTACCATACGAATGGCAGTTGCAGACCTTCGTGTAATGGGAAGGGCTACTCAAGGTGTTCGTTTAATTAATATTAAAGGAAAAGATTCTATAGCAGCTGTTGCAAAAGTAATGCAAGAAGATGATGAGGATGAAGATGTTTTAAATGATGACGTTACTGTTGTATCTGACGATAGTATTAACGAAGAAGAATAAATTTTTTATAAAATAAATAAGATGAAAAAACAATTATTGATGTTAGCATTGTCAGGATTGACAACTTTAACATATGCTCAAAAAAATGAAGTAAAGGCTTTGGAGAAGGCTGTTAAATCAGAAAAGTTCAATGAAACGAACTCGTTAATATCTTCCGCAGAAGCTCTTATTGCTAATGCTGATGATAAAACTAAAGCAAAGTTTTATTATTTAAAAGCAAAATCATTATTGAATGGTAATGATTACGATGGTATTGTTGCTGCATTGACTGATTTTGATGCTAATAATACCTCAAAATATAAAGTAGAAATTGCTCAATTAAAATCAAATTATTCTGCAGATTTAGTTAACAAAGCAGTTGCCGATCAAGGTAAAGGTGATCAAAAAGGTTCTGCAAAAAAATTATATACAGCATATAAATTATCAGGAGATCAAGATTATTTATATTACGCTGCTTCTGCTTATGTAACAGCGAAAGATTATAAATCAGCATTACCTTTATACATTGAATTAAAAGATAAAGGGTATACAGGTGTAAAGACAGAATATATTGCTTATAATAAAGAAACTAAATCCAACGAGACTTTCACAAGTAAAACTATGAGAGATTTGTCATTAAGGGCAGGTTCTCATATTAAGCCGGTGGATAACAAAACTAAATCGTTGTTACCAGATATTATTAAGAATATAGCTTATATGCATGTTGAATTAGGGGATACAGATGCTGCTGTAAAGTCAATTAAAGAAGCAAGAATTGCAAATCCTTCAGATGTAAGTTTGATTACAACTGAGGCAAATTTGTATTTAAAGTTAGGTGAAAAGGATAAGTTTAAGGAGTTGATGGAAGAAGCTTCTCAAAAAGACCCTACAAATCCGGTATTGTTTTTTAATCTAGGTGTAATGTCTGCTGAGCAAGGAGACGATGTAGCGGCAAGAAAATATTATAATAAAAGTTTAGAATTGAATCCAGTTGATATTAATTCAAACTTTAATATGGCAGCTTTAATTTTAAAAGGTGAAGCAGTGGTAGTAGATGAAATGAACTCATTAGGTTCTTCTTCAGCTGACTTTAAAAAATATGATATATTACAGGAAAAAAGAAATTCAATTTACAAAGAGGCTGTTCCGTATTTAGAAAAAATATTAAGTATTGATGGAAAAAATAAAGATGCTGCAAACACATTAAAAAATATGTACAGTGCTTTAGGGGATACGGCTAAATTTAAAGAAATGAAAGCATTATTAGAATCACTTTAATTTAATAAAATGTCTGTTATAAAAAAGAGAGCTATATAGCTCTCTTTTTATTTTTTAATCATGTAATAATGCGTTTAATAACTCTTAGTTTATGAGTGTGTGTATTCATTTCGTTGTTGAAAATACCTGTATGGTCTAATCTGTCAATACGAACACATCCATGGGCGTGAATGATATAGTTATCTTTCATTATAATCCCTACATGGGTAATGCTTCCTTCATTATTGTCAAAAAAGGCTAAATCTCCAGGTTCGCTTTCTTCAATAAAACTAAGTGCTTCTCCTTGTGTAGCTTGTTGTGAGGCATCTCTATAGATGTTATATCCGTTTAGTTTGTAAACCATTTGAGTAAAACCACTACAGTCAATACCAAAAGGAGTTTTTCCGCCCCATAAATATGGAGCGTTTAAATACATGAATGCAGTATCGATTAACTTTGACTTGTGTTGTTTCTCTTTTAAGTACTCACCTTCAAAAGTATGGTTTAATAGCGATAAACCATTTAATGTTGCGCCAATTGGAATAAGATTAAGTTGACCATTTTCATTTGTAATGTGTTCAATTAAATCTGTGGAAACCATTAATGGTTTAGAAGATAAGTTTTGAAACATGTCTTCTGTAATTTCAACATATTGTTTATTATCTATCCAACCTTCATAATTATCAAATTCGAGTCTTATTTTACTCCATTTTTTGCGTTGTTCTAGGACTTTAAAGAACTCTCCATACAGAACTTGTGAAACAAGTTCACTAGGGTCTGAAGGTTCGTGCCTTAAAGGAACAATACTCAAATGTGTAATACCGTATTGCATTAATATTTTAGTTTTATGGTCGTTCAATAACTATTGCAGAAGCTCCACCGCCACCATTACAAATTGCAGCTGCTCCAATTTTTGCATTGTTTTGTTCTAATACATTTAATAATGTAATAATAATTCTAACTCCTGAACAACCTAGCGGGTGGCCCAAAGAAACTGCTCCACCATTTACATTAACATTACTGCTGTTTAAACCTAAGATTTTCATGTTAGCCAACCCAACAACTGAGAAAGCTTCATTGAACTCAAAGTATTCAATGTCGTTTAGTGATTTGTTTGCTTTTGCTAGGGCTTTTGGTAAAGCTTTGGCAGGGGCTGTTGTAAACCATTCTGGTTCTTGTGCGGCATCTGCATATCCAGAAATTGTTGCTAATGGTTTTAATCCTAGTTCTTGGGCTTTTTCTTCAGACATTAATACAACTGCTCCAGCTCCGTCGTTAATAGTTGATGAATTTGCTGCTGTAGCAGTTCCCTCTTTTGTGAATGCTGGTCGTAAAGATGGGATTTTATCTAGTCTTACATTAGAATACTCTTCATCTTTCGAGATTATAAGAGGTTCACCTCTTCTTTGAGGAACTTCAACAGGAACAACTTCGTTGTTGAATTTTCCAGACTCCCAAGCTTCTGTAGACCTTTTGTATGATTCAATAGCAAAGGCATCTTGTTCTTCTCTTGATATGTTATGTTCGGTTGCACATGCGTCTGCATATACTCCCATAGCTTCTTTACCATAAGCGTCAACTAATCCGTCAACTTGCATTCCGTCCAACATTTTTGATGGGCCAAATTTTGTAGCTGATCGTGCTTGAAAATAATGAGGTATCATGCTCATGTTTTCCATTCCTCCGGCTACAACAACTTCTGCATCACCACTAATTATAGCTTGAGCTCCTTGCATAACTGCTTTCATTCCAGATGCGCAAACTTTATTAATAGTTGTTGCAGGTACTTGGTTGGAAATTCCGGCATATATAGCAGCTTGTCTTGCCGGAGCTTGACCGTTACCAGCTTGAACTACATTACCCATAATTACTTCATCAACTTGATCTGTTGTTAAATTAACCTTAGTTAAAGCTCCTTTTATAGCAGTAGCTCCTAGTTTTGTTGCAGGTACAGTAGATAAGCTTCCTAGAAAGCTTCCTATAGGTGTTCTTGCTGCTGAAACGATAACAACTTTTTTGTTCATGATATTTATATTTTTATATTATAATAATAAATTGTGAGTATGCGAATTTACTATTTTTTTATATTTTTTTTGAAAATATTTTAGTTGATTTATGTAAATTGAACTTAAAGCAGATTGGCTTATAATAATCAAGTTTTAATTTTATTATTTTTGAAATATTTATCGTTAAACTATGAAAGAGATTTTAAGTGCTATTTACAAACATCATTCTTTGTTTTACAAGGTTTTTTTATTTGTTGTTTCAACATTTTTTATTGTTTATCTATTTCCTAAGGGGGGTGGGTTTAAATATGATTTCGAAAAAGGTAAAGTTTGGCAGAATGAAAATTTATATGCTCCTTTTGACTTTGCAATAAAAAAAACAACGAATGAAATTTTTAATGAAGAAAAATTACTAAAAGATAATGTTCCTATTTATTTTACGTTAGATACTTTGGTTCCTCTAAAATCTTTAGATGGTTTGCTGAGTGAATTTGAGTTAACTTTCCCTGATTCATTAAATTATTCCTTAAAAAAGCAATCAAAGGTTCAAATAAAAAAAGTTGTTTCTGAAATATATGAAGTAGGTTTATTGGCTGAGGATGTTTCTTTCAAAAGAGAAAGAGAGATATTTTTAAAAATACAAAACTCTGACGAGGCGAAAAAACATGTTTTCTCTGATTTATTAGTTACAGAAAATATAAATGAAACAGTTCAAAGAAATTTTTCAGATTTAATTTTTGTTCCCTATAAAAATTATTTTACCACTATTTTTTTTAATAATATTAAATCAAATGTAATTTTTGATCAAAAATTTAGTGATAGGGTTTACTTACAAGAAAAAAGTAAAATTTTACCAACATCAGGTTTGGTAAAAGAAAACGCAATAGTAATATCTAAGGGAGAGGTTGTAGAAGGTGATAAACTTCAGAAGCTAGAATCGTTAAAAGAGTTATATGCCTCACAATTGTGGAATGAATCAAATTATAATTGGATAGTTTTAGGTTATGTAATACTTGTTGTTTTGGCTTTATTAATGTTAATTCTTTTCTTAAAAAAATATAGAGTTTCCATATATAAAAATAATAAAGAGTTCACATTTATTTTTTTCAATATTATAATAATGATATTTATTACAACAGTAATATTGAAATATGAATCGGCATATTTATATGTAGTTCCCTTGTGCATATTACCTCTAATTTTAAAGGCTTTTTTTGATGCTAGGTTGGGTTTGTTTACTCATGTGATAACGGTGTTGTTATTGGGTTTTATAGTGCCTAATAGTTACGAGTATATGTTCTTACAAATTATAGCGGGAATAATTACCATATTAACCGTTTCAGAATTATACAAACGTGTCAATTTATTTATTTCAGTAGCTCAGATTACATTAGTATACATAGTTGCATATTTTTCATTTTATATTATTCATGAAGGGAATATAGTTGATTTAAATTGGGAAACTTTAGCATTGTTTCTTCTTTGTGGTTTAGCAATGTTGTTTGCTCAGCCTCTTATTTATATCTATGAAAAACTATTTGGATTGGTATCAGATGTTTCTTTATTAGAATTATCAGATACTAACTCGAAGTTGTTAAAGCTTTTGGCTAATAAAGCTCCAGGGACATTTCATCATTCGTTAAATGTAGCTAATTTAGCAGAAGCTGCAGCTAATGAAATAGGTGCTAATGCAATGTTGACAAGGGTAGGGGCTTTGTATCATGATATAGGTAAAATGAAAGAGCCTACTTATTTTATCGAAAATCAAAGTAACGGAATCAATCCTCATAATGAGTTAGTACCGAGTGAAAGCGCAAGAATTATAATCGATCACGTACTCAACGGAATTGAAATTGCAAAAAAGTATAATATACCAGACAGGATTATAGATTTTATTAGAACGCATCACGGTACTAGTGTGGTGCACTATTTTTATAGTTTAGAGAAAGTAAATAAGGAAGGAGCAGTAAGAAAGGAAGATTTTCAATATAAAGGCCCTAAGCCATTTTCAAAAGAAACTTCTATATTAATGATGTGCGATAGTGTTGAAGCGGCATCTAAAAGTATTAAAAATCCGGATTATACAAAAATTAGTGATTTTGTGGATCAAATTATTGAAAAGCAAAAAAATGAAGGTCAATTTTTAAACGCTGACATTACTTTTAAAGAAATAGAGGTTATAAAAAAAGTATTAAAGCAAAAATTAATAAATATGTATCATTTGCGTATTGAGTATCCTGACTAAACGTATTGATTACGAAACGTTTAAAAAAAAGATTAAAAAAAAGATTAAAAAACCTTGTGAGAAACGGAAAGTAGATGTAGTTTTGCAACCGCAAATTAATATTGCGAATTTGATTTATTGGAGAGGTGCCTGAGTGGCCGAAAGGACTTGTTTGCTAAACAAGCGTACTCGCAAGGGTACCCAGGGTTCGAATCCCTGTCTCTCCGCAATGATTTAAATTCGGGGTGTAGCGTAGCCCGGTCATCGCGCCTCGTTTGGGACGAGGAGGTCGCAGGTTCGAATCCTGCCACCCCGACAATATTAATGCTAAGGGCTCTTAGCTCAGCTGGATAGAGCACCTCCCTTCTAAGGAGGCGGTCGAAGGTTCGAATCCTTCAGGGCTCACAAAAAGACTTGCAGTTTCTGTAAGTCTTTTTTGTTTATAGTCATTAAGCATTACATTTATTCTTATTTAAAATTAATCCATATAGTTTTGTTTTTTTATAAATTAGATTTTATATTTGCATCTTGATTGTTCATATTAAATCTAAATAAATATAAAATGAAAAAAATTATTTTAAGCTTTGTCGCATTGTCAGCAATAGCATTAACATCTTGTAGTAGTGATGATGA
>CAWVSR010000031.1:0-11529 GCA_963932865.1 uncultured Kordia sp.
CTAATTGAACAATAACACCTTCTGGTTTTTCATGACGAATAATATCATAAATATGCTCCCAGAAAACAGGTTCAAAGTACAATTTATCTGCCGTATCAAAATCTGTAGATACTGTTTCAGGATTACAGTTAATCATTATTGTCTCATACCCTTCTTCTGCAGCTGCTAAAATTCCGTGTACACAACAGTAATCAAACTCAATTCCTTGTCCAATTCTATTTGGTCCGGAACCTAAAACAATAATTTTTTTCTTATCGGTAACTTCACTTTCATTATGTACATAACGAGTACCGTCTGCAGTTTCAACTTCATTTTCAAAAGTAGAATAGTAATATGGAGTTTTTGCTGTAAATTCTGCAGCACAAGTATCAACTAACTTAAACACTCTGTTAATATTTAGTTCGTCACGTTTGTTATAAACTTGGCTTTCTAAACATTTTAACATGTGAGCAATTTGCCTATCACCATATCCTTTTTGCTTTGCTTCTAACAACAACTCTCTTTCAATAGTATCTATAGTAAACGTAGCAATTTTTTGTTGTAAGTGAAATAATTCTTCGTATTGCAATAAGAACCACATGTCAATCTTTGTAATTTCATGTATTCTACTTAACGGAATACCTGTTGCAATAGCATCGTAAATTACAAAAACTCTATCCCAACTTGCATGTTCTAACTTACTTAAAATTGTATTATAATCTGTTTCTCCTTTACCATCAGCTCCTAAACCATTACGTTTAATTTCTAATGATTGCGTTGCTTTATGTAATGCTTCTTGGAAAGAACGTCCAATTCCCATTACCTCTCCTACAGATTTCATCTGTAAACCTAAAGTTCTATCCGATCCTTCAAATTTATCAAAATTCCAACGTGGTATTTTAACAATTACATAATCTAATGTTGGCTCAAATAAAGCAGATGTAGATTTTGTTATTTGATTGTCTAGCTCATCTAAATGATATCCCATTGCTAATTTAGCAGCAATTTTTGCAATTGGATATCCTGTTGCTTTTGATGCTAATGCAGAAGAACGAGATACACGCGGATTAATTTCTATAGCTATAATATCTTCATTTTCATCTGGCGAAACTGCAAACTGCACATTACATCCACCTGCAAAATCTCCAATATTACGCATCATATGAATTGCCATATCACGCATTTTTTGAAAAGTAGTATCCGAAAGTGTCATTGCAGGAGCTACCGTAATAGAGTCTCCAGTATGAATACCCATAGGATCCATATTTTCAATAGAACAAATAATTACAACATTATCATTAGCATCACGCAATAATTCTAATTCATATTCTTTCCACCCTAATAAAGCTTTATCAATCATCACCTCATGAATTGGAGAAATTTCCAATCCGCTGGTTAATAATTTATCAAAATCTTCTTCATTATGAACAATTGCTGCACCTGCACCCCCTAAGGTAAAAGATGCTCTAATACACAAAGGAAAACCAAATTCTTGTGCTAATTCTTTACCTCTAAGAAAAGATGTAGCAGAAGCCTGAGGAGCCATAGGTACTCCTATTTTTTCCATCAATAATCGAAACTTATCTCTATCTTCGGTAATATTAATAGCATCAATATTCACCCCAATAATATCTACACCAAAATCTTTCCAGATTCCTTTTTCATCAGCTTCAATACACAAATTTAAAGCTGTTTGCCCACCCATTGTTGGAAGAACAGCATCAATTTGAGGATGTTCTTTTAAGATTTCAATAATTGACTTTGTATTTAAAGGTTTTAAATACACATGATCTGCCATAGACGGATCTGTCATTATTGTAGCGGGGTTAGAGTTGATCAGAATAGTTTCTATTCCGTCTTCACGCAATGATCGTAATGCTTGAGTTCCTGAATAATCAAACTCGCAAGCCTGACCAATTACTATTGGGCCAGAACCTATTAATAAAATCGATTTTAAATCTTCTCTTTTCGGCATGATGCTTTGTGTAATTTAATTGTTGTGCAAAAATAAGTGACTTTGATATCAAAAAAAAGGTGTTACCAATAGGAACACCTTAATATTATTAACAAAAATGTTAACTATTATTTTTTATGTCTTGGCTCACAAGACACAGTTAATTTTTTTCTTCCTTTAGCTCTTCTTCTAGCAAGAACTTTTCTTCCATTTACTGAAGCCATTCTATCTCTAAAACCGTGTTTATTTCTTCTTTTTCTTTTTGATGGTTGAAACGTTCTTTTCATTTTATCGTATCTTTAAAAACTGTCTTACTTAATTAAAATTTTAGCTATATGTTCTGCTAAAATGTGAGCGCAAATATACAAAGAGTTTTTACACTGACAAGTGTAAAATAAAAAAAAATAAATCTTTATTAACTCTTCGTTGAAGATACAAATATAGCATATTAAATATCTATTTTGAAACACACCAATAAACAATGTTGTTTCTAATAAAAAATGTAAATTTGCAAGCTTATTAATGAAACATCTATAAAATGCTAAATAAAAACATCAAACTCGTAATAGCCATAGGCCTTTTGACAACTGCTGTATGGCAGTTTATTGAAGGAAATATTGGTAACGGAATCATGCTAATCCTTATTGCCGCTATCGTGATACTTTTGTATTTTAAAAATGAAATTATTTTAGCTACCATGTTCAAGCTAAAAAAGCAAGATATGGAAGGGGCTAAAATCATGCTTGAAAAAATTAAAAACCCAGAAGGAGCGCTTACAAAAAAACAATTAGGATACTGGAATTTCTTAAAAGGACAATTCGGTTACCAAGAAGCTCCTTTAAAATCTGAAAAATACCTAAAGAAAGCTATTGAATTAGGTTTAAATTTTGATCATGATTTAGCTGCTGCAAAAATGTTTTTAGCAGGTATTGCTGTTAGTAAAAACAGAAAGACCGAAGCTAATAATTTATTAAAAGAAGCAAAAAGTTTAGACAAGCACGGTATGTTGGGTGATCAAATAAAAATGATGCAGCAACAAATGAAACGTTCTCAAGGACAAAGACAACACTATACAGCAAACCAACGTAGAAGATAATTGTTTTAATTTTTATTCATACTACTTATTATATTCACAAAAAAAGCATGACATAACTGTCATGCTTTTTTTGTGAATATAATATTTATAATTTTACAAACCTAAGTATCAACTTACATTCATGCCGCTTTAATATCATTTAAAAGCAAATCTCTTAAATTAGCATACGTATTGTTTAAATTTTCTCTAGAGACACTATTATCGTGAACCATAAAACTATCTATAGCCTCTCCAATAGCAAATTCTGTATTTAATCTCACAGCAACTGGAATTGATTGAACTAAATCATCTTCTTTTAAATAAGCCATTAAGTTATTTTTATTTAATCTTTTTTCGTCAACAGTACTTGACAAAAGTATTTTGTTTATGATTTTTTCTATCGAAACTATAGTATCCATACAATTAAAAAAATAAATGGTTTATAATGACAATATATGTGTTTTATCGGATAAAAAAAACGTTTAGTCGTTATTTATGATGTTTTGAACACAAAAAGATATTAACAATTAAACGTTAATTTTATCAATTCACAAAAGAAAACAACAGCATCTTACCTGAAATACAACAGCTTACACAGAAGCAGTCATTAACTTTTTCTATATTTTTTAGTCTCTTCAAAAACATGATTTAGAATATCTTTATCCTCTTCAGTAAACTGCACACTTCTTCTAGACATTACTACTTCTGAAACCTCAAATGCTTTTTTTGTTAAATATGTAGTAAAACCACTGTTGCCACCCCAACTAAAACTTGGTATGAAATTTCTTGGAAATCCACCACCAAAAATATTAGCCGAAACCCCTACAACCGTACCTGTGTTAAACATAGTATTAATTCCGCATTTAGAATGATCCCCAAACATTAGTCCACAAAATTGTAAACCTGTTTTTGAAAAACTTTCTGCTTCATAATTCCACAAACGAACCTCAGCATAATTATTTTTCAAGTTTGAATTATTAGAATCCGCACCTATATTACACCACTCACCAAGAACAGAGTTGCCTAAGAAACCGTCATGCCCTTTATTAGAGTATCCGAAAATAACAGAATTATTAACCTCTCCTCCTACCTTACTATGAGGACCTACAGTAGTTGCTCCATAAATTTTAGCTCCCATTTTTAAAGTAGCTTTTTCACACAAAGCAAAAGGTCCGCGCACAACACAACCCTCCATTACCTCAGCGTTTTTACCAATGTATATTGGTCCGTTTGAAGCATTTAGTGTTGAAAATAAAACGGTAGCACCTTCTTCAATAAAAATATTTTCAGGAGAAATACACTTTACCCCAATTGGAATTGGCTGCGAAACTCTATCTTTTGTCAACAGATCAAAATCTAACTGAATAGCCACATCATTTTTGGCAAAAATATCCCAGGTATTATCAATCTTAACAAAATCGAAATCTATATTAAACACATCATAAGAATCAAAATCAACCTCTTCTTGACCTTCGGTAGTATAAAATGCCAGAATTTCATCTCCAGAAAAAATAGCTTGATTTTCTTGTAAACCTCTTATCATTTCAACCAATTCATAACTAGGTAAAAATGAAGCATTAATCATTACATTATGCTCAAACTCAACCATTGGATACTTATTAGACAAATACTCCTCAGTTATTGTAGATGTTGTTGACCCTAGAAAAAGCTCCCATTTTTCTCTTATAGTTAAAACACCAATTCGTATGTCTGCAACAGGTCGTGTATACGTAAAAGGCAAGAGTTGATTTCTTACTGATCCATCAAAAAGTATATAATTCATAATAAGTAATTTCTATATTAAACAACCAAAGTTATAATTTATAAGAGATAATTAAAAAGAAAAAGCCTCCGATTTCTCGAAGGCTTTATATAATAAGCAAAAAGATATATTACTTTTTGAATTTTGCGTATTTTGTTTTGAACTTGTCAATACGTCCTGCAGTATCTATTAACTTAGACTTACCTGTGTAAAAAGGATGAGAAGTTCTTGAAATTTCTAATTTAAATAATGGATACTCAACTCCGTCTACTTCAAGAGTTTCTTTTGTATCTACAGTAGACTTAGTTAAAAACACATCGTTGTTAGACATATCTTTAAACGCTACTAATCTATAATTTTCTGGATGTAAACCTTGTTTCATTTTATTAATCTTAACATTTTCGAGGTGCAAATATATTAATTTTAATCTGTTTCATAAAACTTATTTGTAAAATATTTTAAACTTTTTTCTTTAACGATTTACTACATTTGTTTTGTTGTTAGTATAAAAAATGTTTTTTTGCTAACACAATTTTAATAAAAAACATCAAAACTACTTAAAATCAAATGTTTAAAAAAACAATAACTTATAGTTTAGCTTTAGGAATTATTATAACTGGTATATTTATTTTACAATATATTAATAATGTACATACTAATCCTCCAAAAATATATGGCGTAGTAAGTTTACTCTCTATAGTTGTTTTTATTTTTTTAGGGATTAAAAACAATATTTCTGAAGGTTTCCAAATAAAAGACGGTTTGAAAACAGGAATTGCTATTGCTGTTATTAGCGGAATAATATTCTGGATATACCAAGTTATACATGTATCATTTATAGAGCCTGAATTAATTTATAAAATACAAGAATTAAAATTTAAACAATATGTTGAATTTTTCCCTGAAACATCTGATGAGAAACTAAAAGTATTAAAAGAAGAGTTTTTAGAAGGCTATCATTTTAATAACTTTGTTGGTATTATGTTACCAAGTTTATTTACCGGTTTTATTACAGCAATGGTATCCTCAGCAATTTTAAAATATAGAATTCAGAAAAACTCATAACTTAAAACATGGATATTTCAGTTATCATCCCTTTGCTTAATGAAGATGAATCTTTAAAGGAGTTACACTCTTGGGTTGTATCTGTAATGAAAATAAACCATTACTCCTATGAAATACTATTTATAGATGATGGCTCTACAGATAATTCTTGGAATGTAATTCAAACTCTATCAAAAGAAAACAATAACGTAAAAGGCTATAAGTTTACACAAAACTATGGCAAGTCTCAGGCCTTGCATTTAGGGTTTTCAAAAGCAGCAGGTGATGTAGTAATAACTATGGATGCTGATTTACAAGATAACCCGGAAGAAATACCAGATCTTTATGACCTAATCATAAAGCAAAATTTTGATTTAATTTCTGGATGGAAAAAGAAACGATATGATTCTGTTTTCGCAAAAAACATTCCTTCAAAATTATTTAATTGGTGTGCTAGAAAAACTTCGGGTTTAAAACTACACGATTTTAACTGTGGCTTAAAAGCCTACAAAAATAAGGTTGTAAAAAACGTTGATGTTTATGGCGAAATGCACCGGTATATACCGGTACTAGCTAAAAATGCTGGTTTCAGAAAAATTGATGAAAAAGTAGTGCAACATCAAGCACGTAAATATGGTAAAACAAAATTTGGAATGGATCGTTTTATAAATGGTTTTTTAGACTTGCTCACTATTTCTTTTCTTTCAAAATTTGGAAAACAACCCATGCATTTATTCGGAGCCCTAGGGACTTTACTTTTTCTTATTGGCTTTCTATTTGCTTTCTATTTAGGAATTGACAAATTATTCTTAAATCCTATGGAACGTTTAATTACGGAGCGCCCGCAATTTTATGTTTCTTTAGCTAGTATGATTATTGGCTCACAATTTTTTATTGCTGGCTTTCTTGGAGAGCTTATATTAAGAAATAATAAAAACCACGAACGTTATAAAGTTGAAGACAAAATATAATATTCAAATTGTAAATAACGAACTCTAAATTATGAGTTCGTTTTTTATTACATTTGTTTTTTATTTTATTTTACTCAAAAGATGATACATATCGCTCCGCAAATTCTTGAAGTTGCAAACCAATGGTTAACACCAATATTTGATGAAGAAACTCAGCACCAAATAAAAGAACTTATAGCCAACAATCCAGACGAACTAAAAGAAAGCTTTTACAAAAGCTTAGAATTTGGAACTGGAGGTATGCGTGGTATTATGGGAGTAGGAACCAATCGAATAAATAAATATACTCTAGGTAAAAATACGCAAGGAATTGCAAACTATTTAAAGCAAATTAAGCCTAATAAAACTTTAAAAGTCGCTATTGCTTATGATTGTAGACATAACTCTAAATCACTTGCAAAATTAGTAGCTGATGTATTTTCTGCAAATGGAGTAAAAGTATATTTGTTTTCTGACTTACGCCCTACTCCAGAATTATCATTTGCAGTAAAACACCTAGGATGCGATTGTGGAATTGTACTTACAGCATCACACAATCCACCAGAGTACAATGGCTATAAAGTATACTGGAATGATGGCGGACAAATAGTTCCACCTCAAGATACAGAAATCATTGCTGCTATAAACGAACTAGAGTATGCAGAAATAAACTTTAAGGCAAACGAAAATTTAATTCAATTAATAGATAAAGAAATAGATAATGCTTTTATAGAAGCCTCTGTTTTAAACGGAAGTTTTGAAGGAACTGATCGTGATAATTTATCTATTGTATTTACTTCATTACACGGAACATCTATAACTATTTTACCAGAAACTCTAAAACGTGCTGGATATAAAAATATTCATATTGTTGAAGAGCAAGCAAAACCCGATGGTGATTTTCCAACTGTA
Source organism: uncultured Kordia sp. (assembly GCA_963932865.1). Lineage (GTDB taxonomy): Bacteria > Bacteroidota > Bacteroidia > Flavobacteriales > Flavobacteriaceae. The sequence continues at coordinate 7,677 of CAWVSR010000031.1, forward strand.
AACTCTCCAAATCCCGAGGAGCCTGAAGCATTAGCTATGGCAATGGAATTAGCTGAAAAAATAAATGCTGATATCGTTATTGGAACAGATCCTGATTCTGACCGAATAGGAATAGCTGTTAGAGATAATGACAATAAACTTATTTTATTAAACGGTAACCAAGCAATGATTGTCATGACTGATTTTTTAATAGGTCAATGGCTAAAGCAAGGTAAATTATCTGATAATGATTTTGTTGGCTCTACAATTGTTTCTACACCAATGATGCAAGAGTTAGCAGATTATTATGGTGTTGAGTGTAAAATAGGTTTAACTGGTTTTAAATGGATTGCAAAAATGGTTCAAGATTTCCCTGAACAAGCTTTTATTGGCGGTGGTGAGGAAAGTTTTGGATATATGGTTGGTGATTTTGTTCGCGATAAAGATGCCGTTACTTCAGCTTTATTAGCCTGTGAAATTGTAAGTCAAGCAAAATCAAATGAGAGTTCTATCTACAAAGAGTTACTTAAACTATATGTGACTCACGGTTTCTATAAAGAACATCTTGTTTCCTTAGTCAAAAAAGGAATCTCAGGAGCCGAAGAAATCTCTCAAATGATGATTGATTTTAGAGAAACACCATTAAAAAAAATAAACGGATCTAAAGTAATCATGCTAGAAGACTATCAATCTTCAATAATGAAAAATCTTGTCACAAAAAAAGAATACCCTTTAGAGATACCTAAATCAAACGTTTTAATTTATTATACTGAAGATGGAAGCAAAATAGCTTGTAGACCAAGCGGAACAGAACCGAAAATTAAGTTTTATATAAGCGTGAAGGAAACTTTAAAAACGGTAGAGGATTTTGAAAAAACTCAGAAAAAGTTAGACGATAAAATCGCAGCTATCATAAATGATTTGAATGTGACTTAAAAAAACCTCTGACACAAACCATTAAGAATAAGATATTTTTTTAATAAATAAAAAGGCGAAACAAATGTTTCGCCTTTTATCTTTTTTAGTAATGACAACATAAATTATGAACTTTATCTGACTTCACTAACACTAATCCTTCAAAATAATACCGCAAATATATACTTGCATTGCCAATTAACAAAACTATTTGTGTTTTTTATCGGTTTTTATTGCCTTACGACGATGTTTCACCTGTGTTTATTAATGACATTAAACCTTTTTATAAATTTATAGTCATATTGTCTTACCTACGAAAATGACAGAAATAAAATTAATAGCATCTCTAAAAAACCCTAATACTTTAAATAGTGCTTTTAAAGAATTGATAAATCAGTACAAAGAAAGACTCTATTGGCATGTTAGAAAAATTGTTATTAATCATGATGATACTGATGACGTACTGCAAAATATATTTATTAAAATCTATAGGAATATTCATAAATTTAATGGCGATAGTAAACTATATTCTTGGATGTATCGTATAGCAACAAATGAAGCAATAACTTTTATAAACCAAAGAGCAAGAAAAAACAATAGTGTTTCTGAAGAAGTTCAAAAAACACTTATCAATAACTTAACGTCAGATGAATACTTTGATGGAGACGAAGTACAAATTAAATTACTAAAAGCAATTGCAACATTGCCGCAAAAGCAACAAATAGTTTTTAATATGAAATACTTTGATGCTATTAAATATAAAGAAATGTCTGAAATACTAGATACTTCAGAAGGAGCATTAAAAGCTTCTTTTCATATTGCATCAAAAAAAATAAAAGAATATCTATTAAATAATTAAACTTTTAAACTTTATTAATGTCTAATAATAAATGACACCAAACAATAAACATAAAACAACTGGTTTTACAACTCCTAACAATTACTTTAAATGTTTAGAAGAGGACCTCTTAAGTAAATTATATTTAGACAATAATTTTAAAGAAAAGACCGGTTTTAATGTTCCCGACAACTATTTTGAAAAACTTGACGATAGATTAATAAATACCATTAAAAAATCTAAAGAAACTAAGGTTATTTCTATTTTTAATACTCGTAAATTTTATTTTGGCTTAAGCGCAGCTGCCATAATTATTTTGTGTCTTTTTGTTTTAAACTCAATATATTCAGAACCTGATAGTTTTGATGATTTAGAATATGCCACTATAGAAGAATACATTAATACTGAAAATATAGATATTACAAATATAGAAATAGCTGAATTGTATGATATACAATCAACAGACTTAGATCATATTTCATTTTTAAACCTTAAAGATGATACTATTTTAGATTACATACTTGAAGAAACAACTACTGACTATTATTATGAAAGCGACTTATAAAAACAATAATTCAAAAATAATGAAGAAATTAATATTTTTACTAATCTTAATTCTAAGTACTAATCACTCTTTTTCTCAAGACCAAAAAAGAAAAAAAATTAAAGCATTAAAAGCAACTTACATTACTACAGAATTAAACTTAAGTACTAGCGAAGCAGAAAAATTTTGGCCAATTTACAATACATCCGAAAAGAAAAATCATGAGCTGCGAAATGAATCAAGATTATTAAGAAAAAATTTAAAAGAAAATTTTGAGATTATATCAGAAAGTGATGCAAAAATAATTCTTAAGAAATCCATAGAATTACAAAACGAAATGCATCAAGAACGAAATGATTTAATAACTAAATTAATAAAGTTCTTACCTGCAAAAAAAATTATTTTACTCAAAAAAACAGAAGATGATTTTACGAGAAAACTACTAAAACGATTTAAAAACAAAAGAAACCCTAAGAATGAAAAAGGAATGCCACCGCCACGTTAGTGCTATTTAATTAAACGATAATTTCGCTACTCTGCCATTACCCGCAGCATATGCAGTATTCTTATTTAAAAAACGTATTGTGTAAAAACCTTCATCACTTAAATGTTTCCAAGTTAAACCAAAATCATTAGTATAATCTATACCGTTAATTCCAACTGCAACTAGAGAATTACTATTCGTATTTGGTACAAATTGAATACAACTCTTATAACCTGGGGCTTTATTATTTGCAATAATACTCCATGATTTACCTCCATCAACTGTCCTAATTTTATTTTGGATATTCGCCTCAGGTTTTGTGTAGTCACCCCCAATAGCAAAACCTTTACTTTTGTCATAAAAATCAATAGAATATATTCCAGTTGATGAAGTACCTTGAATTATAGGTGTTTTATAGCTAACCCATGAAACCCCTTTATCTGGAGAAAAAAATACATTACTTTTTTTACCACCTGTAGCAACCCAAGTAGCATTATCAATAATGGAAATATTAGTATCACTTGCAGCAAAAGCAGCCTCACCATTAAATACATAAGGAGCTATTTCACAGGATTGTTTTACCCATGTTTCTCCACCATCTCGAGTAATAATTATTGAAAGACAGTCATCTGTAGGATCTCCAATAGCTATACCCTCCAAGTCATTCCAAAAATCTATAGAATCATAAAATACATTTTTATTAGACTCTTTGTAAACCAAAACTCCATCTTTGTATAATAAGGCTGGGTTTCCGATACTTATCGTGAAAATTGATTTATTTGTGCAAGCTAGCGCTCTAAAATTAGGTTTATAAATAGTATCCGTTTCAAAAAGTGTTATAAAAGTATCACTTCCATTTCTTTTAATTTTTGTTTCTCCTTTTGAAGTAGCTATAAGTATATTTTTTTCTGAAATTTCTAAAGCTCTTACATTTAACAATGAATCCTTATATAAAATATCAATTTCAACATTTGTAAAATCAGAAACAATATTCTTAGCTGTATTTTTACAACCAAAAAACAGACACATTACAACACCTACAAATAATAATCGATACATAACATTCATTTTTGGTAAATATACAATACTTTTG